>JAGWTX010000145.1 GCA_028875955.1 Bacteroidota bacterium
CCATAAAACATGCGGGTTTACCCTGGGAACTGGGCCTCGCAGAATCTCACCAGACCCTGGTAAGAAATAAATTGAGAAGCCGGGTAGTGGTTCAGGCCGACGGACAGATGAAAACCGGCCGCGATATCGCCATTGCCGCCTTATTAGGTGCGGAAGAATGGGGCGTAGCCACCGCTGCTCTCATTGTGGAAGGTTGTATCATGATGCGCAAATGTCACCTGAACACCTGTCCCGTTGGTGTGGCAACGCAGGATCCTGAGTTGCGCAAACGGTTCACCGGTAATCCGGATCATGTGGTCAATTTCTTTCACTTTATCACGGAAGAACTCAGGGAGATCATGGCAGAACTCGGGTTCAGAACCGTAAATGAAATGATCGGCCAGGTGGATGCACTGGAAATGCGGGACGATATCACTCACTGGAAATACCATAACCTTGATCTATCAGCTGTTTTATATAAAGAGCCGGCTTCTGAAGAAACCGGATTGTATAAAACGGAAGAACAGGATCATGGATTGACAGACATACTGGACTGGCAATTGCTCAAAGCAGCCAAACCGGCTTTGGAAAAGAAGGAAAGAGTGGCTGCCCGGTTCAACATAAAAAATACGGACCGGACAGCGGGAACGCTCCTTTCCAACGAGATAACAAAAATCTACAAAGCGGAAGGATTACCGGAAGATACCATCCATTTCAGTTTCCAGGGTACAGCCGGACAAAGCTTTGGCGCCTTTAACAACAAAGGGGTAACACTCGAACTGGAAGGTGATGCAAATGATTATTTCGGAAAAGGATTGAGCGGAGCCAAACTCATCGTCTATCCTTCCAAACAAGCCAGTTTCGTACCGGAAGAAAACATCATCATTGGCAATGTTGCGTTTTATGGCGCCACTTCGGGTGAATCCTATATCAGGGGTAAGGCCGGCGAAAGATTTGCCGTTCGGAATTCCGGCGCACAGGTGGTTGTGGAAGGCGTGGGTGATCATGGCTGCGAATACATGACCGGGGGCATAGCAGTCATCCTGGGCCCAACCGGCAGAAATTTTGCAGCTGGCATGAGTGGTGGTATCGCATACGTATACGATGTGAACGGACAGTTTGCTTCGCTATGTAACCAGGAAATGGTTGACCTGGATCCCCTGGATAGTAAGGATGCCGGTCTGCTGAATGATTTGATAGCCCGTCATTATGCCTACACCGAAAGCAGTGTTGCCCGATTTGTGCTGGATGATTTCGAAAACCAACTCAGGAATTTCATCAAAGTATTCCCGAAAGATTATAAGAAGGCGTTGGCGGAAAAAACGGAGAAATCAAAAGTGAAGAGCGAAAAATAATCCCTGACCCGATCCCATTTATAAAAAAAAGATTAAAACAGAACCACATGGGTAAACCCACCGGTTTTATAGAATTTACCAGAGAACTCCCGGGAAAAAGAGCCGTGGCAGAAAGAGTGCAGGACTACCATGAATTTGTAGAAAGGTTTCCCGAAGAAAAACTCAACCAGCAATCGGCCAGGTGCATGAATTGCGGAGTACCCTTTTGTCACAATGGCTGCCCTTTGGGAAATATCATTCCCGAATTCAATGACGCCGTTTACAGGAAAAACTGGGCAGAAGCGTATGAAATCCTGAGCGCCACCAATAATTTCCCTGAGTTTACGGGGCGTATCTGTCCGGCTCCCTGCGAAAGCGCCTGTGTACTGGGCATCAACCAGCCACCCGTTGCCATTGAGGAAATTGAAAAACACATCATTGAAATCGCTTTTGACAAAGGTTTTGTCAAACCCCGGAAACCCAATCTCCGAACCGGTAAGAAAGTGGCTGTGATCGGCTCAGGGCCAGCTGGTCTGGCAGTTGCCGCCCAGTTGAACTATGCAGGTCATTCAGTTACCGTTTATGAAAGGGATGATAAACCGGGTGGACTGCTCCGCTATGGTATTCCTGATTTCAAGCTGGAAAAATGGGTAGTGGAAAGAAGGGTGGCATTGATGGAAGAGGAAGGGATCACCTTTAAATGCAATGCCAATGTGGGTGTCAATACCAGCATCAATGATCTGTTACGGGAATGTCAGGTTGTGGTTTTAGCAGGCGGATCTACCATCCCCCGAAACCTGGAAATACCCGGAAGAGAATTAAACGGTGTCCATTTTGCAATGGATTTCCTGAAACAACAGAATAAAAGAGTCAGCAATATCCCTGTGGAAACGGCAGACATACTTGCCAGGGATAAACATGTACTGGTCATCGGTGGCGGGGATACCGGCAGTGACTGCGTGGGAACCTCCAACAGACAGGGGGCTTTATCGGTAACGCAATTTGAATTATTACCCCAGCCACCTGCTGTCAGAAATGATTCCATGCCCTGGCCAACCTATCCCATGGTGTTGAAAACGACTTCTTCGCATGAAGAAGGGGCAAAAAGATATTGGGCGGTGGCTACCAAGGCATTTATCGGAGATGAAAACGGGAACCTGCAGGCTGCACGTGTGGTAGACCTGGCCTGGAAGACACCGGAAGGTGGCGGACAGGCAAAATTTGAAGAGATCCCGGGATCCGAAAGAGAAATCCCCTGTCAGCTGGCTTTATTGGCCATGGGTTTCCTCCATCCGCAATACGAAGGATTGCTCAAACAACTGGATGTAGACCTGGATGCCAGGGGCAATGTAAAAGCAAGTGAACAAAACTATCAGACCAATATTCAAAAGATTTTTACCGCCGGTGATATGCGCAGAGGGCAGTCGCTGGTGGTTTGGGCCATCAGTGAAGGAAGGGAATGTGCGCGTAAAGTGGATGAATACCTGATGGGAAATTCCGTACTGGAATCCAAGGATAAAAGCTATTTGATCAGCATCTAACAATACTCCCGTTTTATTAAATAAAGCCATGCGATTATTTGCATGGCTTTATTTTTTGTTTAAAATAATGCCCGAAAATTAAAATTGTATTAATTTTTTATAATTTACATCTGAATACATATATTCAATATAAATATGTTAATAATTATGGCATTTTATTAGTCAATTATTACTATTTTAGACAAATAATACATTATTAATAAAAAAACTAATATTAATTCGGTGCTATGTCAAAAAAGACTGCCAAACAACTCGCTCCCTTTCTCGTTTTAATCACAGTTGCTATTGCAGCCCTTTTTGTTCCCTCCCTACCTCATTATGAGGACAAAGCCGGTGCATACCAATCTGCAGATATCGCCTGGATGATTGTAGCCACGGCACTGGTATTTCTGATGACTCCGGGACTGGCATTTTTTTACGGTGGGATGGTTCACCGCAAGAATGTGATTTCCACCATGATCAAAAGTGTGGTTGCGGCCGGGATCGTTAGTATATTATGGGTGGTAGTGGGATATAGTCTTTGTTTCGGGGATTCCATCGGTGGCTTTATCGGCAACCCCATGACACATTTGTTTTTTAAAGGCGTGAATTCCGGTGCACCCTGGAGTCTGGCTCCCACCATACCCCTTACCTTATTCGCCCTTTTTCAATTGATGTTTGCCATTATCACGCCCGGCCTGGTGGTTGGGGCAGTGGCCGAAAGGATCCGTTTTACTGCTTATATATTGTTTATTGCGCTGTTCAGCCTGCTGGTTTACGCACCCATCGCACACTGGACCTGGCATCCGGAAGGCTTTCTCTTTAAAATGGGCGCTTTGGATTTTGCGGGAGGTACGGTGGTTCATATTTCTGCGGGATGTGCCGCACTGGCCGGGGCACTGGTTCTGAAAAGAAGAAAATCACATATCGAGCAAAGGGAAATTCCCCCTGCCAATATCCCTTATGTGCTCATCGGTACCGGTTTACTCTGGTTCGGATGGTTTGGATTCAACGCAGGATCCGCCATGGGGGCCAATGCACTCTCTGTTTCTGCCTTTGCCACCACCAATACAGCAGCTGCAGGTGCCGGGCTTTCCTGGATGTTCTTTGATGTGATCCGTGGTAAAAAACCATCCGTACTCGGCTTTTGTATCGGTGCGGTGGTAGGCCTGGTTGCCATAACCCCTGCTGCAGGTTTTGTAGCCATCCCGCAAAGTATCTTTATCGGCGTGATCGCAGCCATCATCTCAAACCTGGCTGTTTATTATAAAAGCAAATCAACACTGGATGATACCCTGGATGTATTTCCCTGTCATGGTTTGGGCGGAATAGTCGGGATGCTCATGACCGGCATTTTTGCCACCAAGTCGGTTAACGGCGGCGGTGCGGACGGGCTTTTTTACGGGAATGCGGCCTTCTTTATGACGCAGGTGAAAGCGCTTTTGATCGTGATCTCCTATAGTTTTGTGGTTTCTTTTCTCATATTCAAATTCATCGATTTCATTCTGCCACTGAGGGTAAGCACGGAAGAAGAGGAAGTCGGACTGGATGCATCACAGCATGATGAAAAATATGGAAGAACGCCACAATACGCCTGAGAATGCCCATCAGGTCTTGATTCAATCCTATAAATAACGGTGATAGCTGACTACTAACGAAGTAACCTCTGACCAGGTGAATGCTATGACTAAGATGCCCACCTTCATAAAATAAGGTACAGCCATATGATAAACTTCTGACCAAGTTTAAAGGCTGTACCTATTTGTTAATCATAAAACCCATTGCAATGTTAAAGAAAATTTCAGCAGCTTCAATTGGAATCTTGGGGATTCTTTCACTCAATGCCCAAACCGATTCCAGCAAAAAAGCCACCACTACCTTTTCAGGTTCGGTAGACGCCTATTACCGTTACAATTTCAGTAATCCGCCCGGTGGAACCAACAACCTGACCAGTTTCACCAATTCACAAAATTCTTTTGAATTGGGTATGGCATCTGTCAGGATCGATCACAGTATTGGAAAAGTTTCCGCTACCGTGGATCTCGGATTCGGCAAAAGAGCCCAGGAATTCTCCTACAACGATGTAGGCACTACCCTCTCCGGTGTAAAACAGGCGTATGTAAGTTTCGCCGCTTCTGACAAAGTCAAATTTACCATCGGTAAATGGGCGACCCATATCGGGTATGAATTACTGGATGCCTATGCCAACAGGAATTACAGTATGTCTTATGGATTTTCCTATGGTCCATTCTTTCATACAGGTCTGAAAGCCGATATCTCTCTCGGTGGGAAAAGCGCACTGATGCTCGGTGTGGCCAATCCAACAGACTATGTTAGCGCACCCAATTCCACCAAGGTATTACTGGCCCAATTCAGTACTGCTTCCAAAAACGACAAATGGAAGGCTTATCTGAATTTTCAGGGTGGAACAGGTTTGACCCAGTTCGATCTGGTTGTTACCGGTGCGCTTACGGATAAGTTTGGAATCGGTTATGACGGAACCTTACAAGACAGTAAGATCGGAACAGAAAATTCAAGCTGGAAAGCGCATGCACTTTACCTCAATTTTGATCCAACAAAAGTCTTTGGCCTGACACTTCGCGCCGACTATTTTGATGACAGAAAATTAAGTCCCTTACTGGGAGGTGCCAACAAAATGTTTGCAACCACATTATCAGGAAATGTACATGTTGACCACCTGACCATCATCCCTGAACTAAGACTGGATAACGCCAAAAATGCTGTCTTCACAAAAGGAGATGGTACCGCAACAAAAAGTACGATGTCATTTATTTTAGCCGCAGTATATACATTCTAAACCCCCTTCTTTCTTAATCAAAACTCAACAACATGAAAGCATTTGTAAACAAAAAAAGATCGGTAGCTGGTTTTCTTATGCCGGCAATCATGATGCTCTTGCTGATGGTGACTGCCATCCCGATGGGCGCACATGCCCAGGATCCGACCGGAGCGATTACCGGTACGATCAAGGACCTGGGAATTGATACGGTTGCCCACACTTCAGATACCACTTTGAACAAAGTTGTATCAGCCGTTAACGTGATCGGTAACGCAGATGGACATAATAAAATAGCCATCAACATC
Organism: Bacteroidota bacterium; assembly: GCA_028875955.1. GTDB lineage: Bacteria > Bacteroidota > Bacteroidia > Chitinophagales > Chitinophagaceae > Sediminibacterium. The sequence continues at coordinate 5,939 of JAGWTX010000145.1, forward strand.
ATGTGGACCCTGATCGCAGGATTCCTGGTTATGTTTATGCAGGCAGGTTTTGCCATGGTGGAAACCGGATTTACCCAAAAGAAAAATGTGGCACATACCATGTGTATGAACTTCCTCATTTATGGTATCGGTATGATTGGTTTCTGGATCTGCGGTTTTGCCTTCATGTTCGGCGGAGCATTCAATATCGCCAACCTGGGAGGATCACCCGGTGTGATACCCCATTATATCAGTGTTCATTTATTCGGACATGACTTTAATATCCTGGGTACTGCTGGCTATTTCTTAAGCAGCAAATACTATGACGTAGGCATCTATACCCTCTTCCTTTTCCAAATGGTGTTCATGGATACCACTGCAACCATCCCTACCGGTTCAATGGCAGAAAGATGGACATTGAAATCATTTGTCATCTATGGTTTCTTTATCTCCATGTTCGTATACCCCATTTTCGGTAACTGGGTTTGGGGTGGCGGTTGGTTATCCCAGCTGGGT
>JAGWTX010000146.1 GCA_028875955.1 Bacteroidota bacterium
TTGCGGAAAATGGGATGCAGCCTGGATTGGAAACGTACATCATTCACCATGGACCCGGATTATTACCAGTCTGTGATCCATGTGTTTAATGACCTGTATGAGAAAGGTTTGATTTACCGCGGCAAGAGAATGATCAACTGGGATGTGAAAGCCAAAACAGCCCTGAGTGATGAAGAAGTGATTTACAAGGAAGTTCAGAGTAAATTATACCATCTCCGTTACCGGATCGACCCCGCAGATTCCGGTACAGAAGAATTTATCACCATCGCAACCGTAAGACCCGAAACCATCCTGGGTGATTCGGCAATCTGTGTAAACCCTGCCGACACCCGTTATCAGCACCTGCATGGAAAATTCGCCTTTGTGCCCCTGATCAACCGGCGTATCCCCATCATTGCAGACGAGTATGTAACCATGGATTTTGGAACCGGCGCCCTGAAAGTAACACCGGCCCATGATATGAACGATTACCAACTGGGACAGAAATACAAACTGGAGATCATCGACATCATGGAAGAGGATGGTACGATGAGTGAAGCTGCACAGTTATTTGTCGGGGAAGACCGGATGGAGGTTCGTAAAAAAATCATCCCCCAGCTCGAAGCCGCCGGACATCTGGTAAAGATCGAGGAATATACCAATCAGGTGGGATATAGTGAAAGAACAGATGCAGTGGTGGAACCCAGACTCAGTTTACAATGGTGGGTCAGTATGAAGCAACTGGCCGGACCGGCTCTGGAACATGTACTGGATGGCGAAATACAGTTTCATCCCGCCAAATTTAAAAATCTCTACCGGCACTGGATGGAGAATATCAAGGACTGGTGTATCAGCCGGCAGTTATGGTGGGGTCACAGAATACCGGCCTGGTATGCACCCGATGGAAGTTTTGTGGTAGCCCATTCTGCAACGGAAGCTTATACAAAATTGCGTGTCACACTCCCGGATTTGAAAGAATCGGATATCAGACAGGATGACGATTGCCTGGACACCTGGTTCTCCAGCTGGTTATGGCCCTTCGAGGTTTTCAAAGGATTGTCCGATCCCGGCAACAGGGAGTTGAAGTATTATTATCCGACCAATACATTGGTAACGGCTCCTGAAATCATTTTTTTCTGGGTAGCCAGGATGATCATGGCGGGTTATGAATACATGGGTGAAAAGCCTTTTAAAGATGTTTATTTTACCGGTATCGTAAGGGATAACCTGGGAAGGAAAATGAGTAAGAGCCTTGGTAATTCACCTGATCTGCTCGGACTTATTGACCAGTACGGTGCAGATGCCGTAAGGTTCGGGATCATGATTGCTTCTCCTGCCGGGAATGATATCTTATTTGATGAATCGGCGCTGGAACAGGGCAGAAACTTCAACAACAAACTCTGGAATGCATTGAAGCTGCTGAAAATGTGGGAAGGCAGGCAAACAGCAACGGAAAACAAGCCCACCGTTTCTACACAGGATTTTGCCGTTACCTGGTTTGGACATCGCCTGGAACAGGTAAAAACAGAAGTGGATGAAATGATGAACCAGTTCCGGTTGAGTGAAGCGCTGAAGACCATTTATTCACTGGTCTGGAACGATTTCTGCAGCTGGTACCTGGAATGGATCAAACCGGGTTTTGAACAACCCTTGGATCAGGCCATCTATCACCAGACAGTTACCTATTTTGAATCGTTACTTCAGTTACTGCATCCCTTCATGCCCTTTATCACCGAAGAGATCTATCATTTGCTGCAGGAAAGAACGGATGATCTCTGCGTAAAACAGTTGGTCCCTCCTGCCGGTTTTGATACCGGAATACTGGAAGGGGGCATTTTATTACAACAGGTGATCTCTGCACTTCGGGATGCCAGGAATAAGAACCAGCTCAAACCCAAAGAAACGATCCGTTTAACCATCCAGACAAAATCAAGGCCGGTTTATGAGTCCATTGAAAACATCCTCATGAAACAGGTCAATGCGGAAAGTATTGCCTTTACAGACATAGCGGTTTCCAACAGCATCGTTGTTGCCGTGGAGAAGGACACTTTCTTTATGGAAACCGAGAAAGAGATCGATCCGGTTGCCCTGAAAGCCGAATTGTACAAAGACCTGGATTATCAACGAAAATTTCTGGAATCAGTGGCCAAAAAACTGAATAATGAAAGGTTTGTACAGAATGCCAAACCGGAAGTAGTGGCGCTGGAAAAAAAGAAAATGGCAGATGCCGAAGCCAGAATCCAAACCATTGAAGAAAGCTTACATAATTTAAACAAATGAATCAATCCCTGTCGATAAAGGCCAGGTTCATCGGCCTGCTCTTACCCTTTTTCTGTTGTAACCTGGTTCATGCACAAAACTGGGATATCAATTTACTGAAAAGCATCAACCACAACCCTCCTTCCAGTTCAGTATGGAAGGGGATCTCATCGACTGCGGAACCCTTGTCGGTAGGCATCCCTGCCGGTATGCTGTTGGCGGGTCTGATCAATCATGACCCGAAACTGAAATCACAGTCCCTTGAATCATTGCTTAGTGTAACGGCAACCGCGATTGCCACTGAAGGTTTGAAGATCCTGGTCAACAGACAGAGACCCTATGAGAAATATCCGCTGGAGGTTTTTCCTTATGATGCCAAAGAAAGCGGAAAGTCTTTCCCTTCTGCACATACTTCCTTATCCTTTGCCACGGCCACTTCCTTATCGTTGGTCTATAAAAAATGGTATGTGACCGTACCTGCTTTCGCCTGGGCAGCCAGCGTGGGTTACTCGAGGCTTTATCTGGGGGAACACTATCCTTCGGATGTCATTGCCGGTGCAGCTGTGGGTGTGGCAGGGGCTTATATCAGTCACTGGCTGAATAAGAAACTCTTCCCCATCAAAAAGAAAACTTCTTAAGGATTGCCCTCTGCCCTAACCATACGAAATGCGGGAATAACAGACATTGCTGTCATCCAACACATCGCCTACCAGACCTGGCCGGCTGCCTATGGTAACATCCTATCCGAAGCACAACTGGATTACATGCTGGAGAAAATGTATAGCGAAAAAGCCCTGCAGACACAAATGGAAGAAGGTCACCAATTTTTTTTAGCAGAGAAGGAAGAGGGACCATTCGGTTTTGCCTCGGTATCGGAAGAGGCTCCGGAAATCTTTAAGCTGAACAAACTGTATGTTCTCCCGCATATCCAGAAAACAGGTGCTGGTAAAGCTTTATTGAAGGAAGTGATCCGATATGCCCGATCTAACAAAGGGAAACGGCTGCAGTTGCAGGTGAACCGCCATAATGCTGCCAAACACTTTTATATCAACCAGGGTTTCGGAATCATCAGGGAAGCCGATACTGATATCGGGAATGGTTTCTTTATGAACGACTTCATCATGGAAAAATTACTCTGAAGATACGAATCAGTGAACCAGCATATGCGTCTGCTTGATCACACCCATCACAAAGACACTTTGCACATGCCCGATATTCTCCGCCTGACTGAGTTTGTTCACATGAAAATCATAATAGGCATCCATGCTCTCTGAAACCACTTTCAGCATAAAATCAAATTCGCCTGAGATATTGTAGCATTCAATCACTTCATTCATCTCCAGAATACTTTTGATGAATTTTCCTCCGGCATTTTTATTGTGCTGTTTCAGCGATACATAGCAGATCACCATCAGGCCTTTTTTTACCTTGGAATGGTCCAGCAGGGTAGCATATTGCCGGATGACACCCGACTCTTCGAGGCGTTTGATCCGTTCATGAACCGGGGTGGTACTGAGGTGCACTTTATCTGAAATCTCCTTCACGGTAGCCCGCGCATTCAATTGCAGCTCCCGGAGAATGGCCAGGTCTTTTTCATCCAGGCTTAGGGTGCCGGTAGTGGTTTCCTCTTTTTTAACCGTTTTTGCCATACGAAATATGCATTTTATGCTATATAAATCTATAAAAACATTGCACTTATTCCAAATAAAATAAATTTTATAGTATTTTATCCTATAAAACTACTTTTGTGCCTTATAAAACCATCAACATGTCTACACTAGCTAAAAACATTGATTTCAGTCTGCCTTATAAAGTGGCTGATATGAGTCTGGCCGATTGGGGCCGCAAAGAAATCCGTCTGGCTGAAGCAGAAATGCCCGGTCTGATGTCTATTCGTGCTGAATACGGACCCAGCCAGCCATTGAAAGGCGCGCGTATTGCCGGATGTCTGCATATGACCATCCAAACCGCCGTTCTGATCGAAACGCTGGTTGCCCTGGGTGCTGAAGTGAAATGGAGTTCCTGCAATATCTTTTCCACACAGGATCAGGCTGCTGCTGCCATTGCTGCTGCCGGTATCGGTGTTTTTGCCTGGAAAGGACAATCACAGGAAGAAGCGGATTGGTGTATTGAACAAACCTTATTCTTTGGTGGTGCAGACCGTCCATTGAACATGATCCTGGATGACGGTGGTGACCTGACCAATATGGTATTTGATGTTTATCCTGAACTGATCGCCAATATCAAAGGATTATCCGAAGAAACCACTACCGGTGTACACCGTTTATATGAGCGCATGGCAAAAGGCACTTTGCCCATTCCTGCCATCAATGTAAATGATTCAGTTACCAAATCTAAATTTGATAACAAATATGGTTGTCAGGAATCACTGGTGGATGCGATCCGTCGTGCTACCGATGTGATGATGGCCGGAAAGATTGCCGTTGTGGGTGGTTATGGCGATGTGGGTAAGGGTTCTGCCCTTTCACTGAAAGGAGCCGGCTGCCGGGTTATTGTTACCGAGATCGACCCTATCTGTGCCTTACAGGCTGCCATGGAAGGTTTTGAAGTAAAACCAATGGCTGAAGCGGTTAAAGAAGCAGACATCATTGTTACCGCTTCCGGTTGCCGTGACCTGATTACGGAAAAACATTTCCGTCTGATGAAAGACAAAGCGATCGTTTGTAATATCGGTCACTTTGATATTGAAATTGATGTTGCCTGGTTGAACACGAATTATGGTCATACCAAAGACACCATCAAACCACAGGTGGATCTTTACAATATTGATGGTAAAGATATTATCCTGCTGGCTGAAGGCCGTCTGGTGAACCTGGGCTGCGCTACCGGTCACCCCAGTTTTGTGATGAGCAATTCATTCTCCAACCAGACACTTGCACAAATAGAATTGTGGAATAACCACAAGAACTATGAAAACAAAGTGTATGTGTTACCCAAACACCTGGATGAGAAAGTTGCCCGTTTACACCTTGCCAAAGTGGGTGCAGTACTGGATGAACTGACCGATGCACAGGCGGAATACCTGGGTATTTCCAAAGCAGGTCCATTCAAATCAGACATGTATCGTTATTAATCTGGAATGGTTTTCGATAGTATCCCGCTCTCAGGAGCGGGATTTTTTTTGCCCTGAATCGATAAACCGGCTTAACCATCCGGTACTTCTGGTTTTTACCGTATCTCTAAAACAGGTGCTTTTCAAATCGTGTCATATCGTTTATCTTTAGGGATAAATGATCTTATTATCCATCCATCATAAATGCTCTTATGAAATCCTGCCATTCCATTTTTCATCTGATGTCATGCTGGCTTATAGTAATATTCATTCAAATACCCGCCTACTCATCGGCACAGGTATACTTTGAAACACTTCCATCAACAAAATCGGAAGGCACCATAAATATTTATGGCAGGGGTTCTCTTTCGGATAAGATTCCACTTAGCAGTATCAAAGGCAGTCCATTTTGGTCTGATGACTGGAAACCTGCGATCCTGTTGGGAAAAAATCCGCAAGAAAAATGGAATCAACGTATTAAACTGAATCTGTTTACAAACGAAATTTATTATAAAAACAAGGATAATGAAGAACAGGTAGTAAATGAAGGAATCATACAAAAAATTATATTTATAGATGAGAAAGACAATTCCCGGCAAACAGCGGTTTTCTTAAACGGAATACCTTCATCCGGGATGGGTCATGAAAAAATCAACGGTTTTGTACAGATTTTAAATGAGGGTAAATACCAACTTCTCAAAAGCATCAAAGAAAGCGTGATACAGGAAGATTCCCTTTTTGGCACTTTACAAAAATATTCTTTCAGAAAAGAAATCAGTTATTATTTGGCTGAACCCAATACAGTGTTACCCGTCAAAAAGCTTTCCAAAATTTCGTATCTGCTATTTGAGAACCAACAAACAGATCCTGATCACTGGATCACCCGGAATAAAATCGACCTGAGAAAAGAGGCTGATGTTGTAAAATATTTAACTTATCTAAACGTAAAAAACTAAAGTTTCCGTGAAACTATCCCAGGAAGTTTCCGGTTTCCTTTTTCAGTTTCTTCTTTTTTATGGCGTGAGCGTTACCCATTATTCGCATTGCGCAACTACCTGAGACGATAATTTGCTGTTCCGTTTCCATTAACA
>JAGWTX010000147.1 GCA_028875955.1 Bacteroidota bacterium
GTCGCATAAAGAGCAATATGCGCAAATTGAAAAAATGGGCGAAGTATGCACCGGAAAATTATCTGCACAAATATCACCTCATCGATGCCGAGCGTTTGCGGGTTTTGGGCAATCTGAATATGGCGAGGATGGTTTACGACAAGGCGATCGAAGGTGCTTCGAATAACGATTATATCCACGAAGAAGCGCTGGCTTATGAACTCGCAGGAAAATTTTATCTGGAGCAAAAATCAGAAGACCTTTCTGAGTTTTATTTCAAGTCGGCTTACAATGCCTACCGGGAATGGGGGGCGGAAGCCAAACTCCGTAACCTGGAACAAACCTACCCCAAATATGTTTCGGGCATACAGCGGAGGGAAGGATTGCTGAGTGAAAATAGCCTACTGGATGCGACTACCTCCATGCTGCATGGATCCGTACTGGATATCACCACCGTATTGAAAGCAGCCAGTACGATCTCCGGTGAGATCGTATTACCCCGGCTTTTACGGAAACTGATGGATATCGTAATCGAAAACGCCGGTGCACAATATGGCTTTCTGCTGCTGGAAAGAGAAGGGGGATTATTTATTGAAGCCCAATCCCACAAAGACAAACAGGAAGCCCTGATACTGCATCATATTCCCGTTGAAAACTGCGGTCTGCTGGCCGAATCGGTGATCAAGTATGTGAAACGCACCGGTGAAAACGTTGTTATCAATGACGCCACCAATGATCTCCGGTATGAAAAGGACCCGTTTATCCTGACTGCCAAACCCAAATCCATATTGTCCCTGCCCGTTTTCAACCAGGGGAAACTGATCGGTATTTTGTATTTATCCAATGACCTTACCAGCGGGGCATTTACCCAGGAAAGGATTGATCTGCTCACTTTACTCTCCGGACAGATAGCCGTATCGATTGACAATGCCATCCTATATGACCAGATGGAGCAAAAGGTGAATGACAGAACCGCCGAACTGGCTGTTGAAAAATTGAAATCCGATGAACTTCTGTACAATATCCTGCCGCTGGAAACGGCAGAGGAGTTAAAACAAAGCGGTAAAACCAAACCCAGGAAATTTGAAAGTGTCACCGTGATGTTTACAGATTTCCAGGGCTTCACTACTCTTTCGGAAAAACTGTCACCGGATGAACTTGTTTCCGAAGTGGATGCCTGTTTTGGCGCGTTTGATGAGATCACGGGCAAGTTCGGCATTGAAAAAATAAAGACCATCGGTGATGCCTATATGTGCGCCGGCGGACTTCCCATCCCCAATTCGACACATGCAGTAGATGTGGTGAATGCCGCTTTGGAAATACAGCAATGGATGAAAAGACACAGCCAGGAAAGAGAGCTGAGACAGTTACCGGTATTCCGGATCCGGATCGGTTTGCATACGGGACCGGTGGTTTCGGGTGTGGTGGGCTCCAAAAAATTCGCATTTGACATCTGGGGCGATACCGTCAATACCGCCAGCCGTATGGAATCCAGCTGTGAAGCGGATAAAATAAATATTTCCGGGGAAACCTATGCACTGATCAAGGACCGTTTCCGTTGCACTTACCGCGGTAAGATCCCTGCAAAAAACAAAGGTGAGATCGATATGTATTTCGTGGAAGGTCCGAATAACAGCCGAATCGTTTCTTAAAACCTAGCTTATAATATGCACACTATGACCGAGGAGGAAATTGAAAAGATTGTCGACAGGGCCTATGCCGAAACAAAGATACGCTACCCGTATCAGGGCGGTTTTTTTTCGCCCAGACTCAAGCACATCAATCACATGGAAGTGGGGCGTTCAAAGATCATCCAAAGCTGGTATAATATCCTGCTGGAGTGGATCTATGAGAAGTGGAATGCGTTTGGTGTACGGTACCATACATGGCTCAAACGCGTTTTCCCCAGGAGAAATGTTCTTTTTACCGGGCATATAGACAGCAGTCTTGTTGGCCAGCTCCTTTTTGCAGAGCCTGCAAAAGATAACATACCCATCCATAACATGCACCTCGAATTCTGGGGAAGGACGAAGTTTTATCAATGGCGAAAATTCGGCGAATGCAGTTCGGATGAGAATGGAAAGTTCCGACTGGAGTTCAGCCTGATCCCCACACAGGCATGGATCATCAAATCTACCTTGCATTTCGAGATTTATCAGACGACCGACATCCTGTGTGAGAAAGGAAGAATGGTGCACAAACAAAGTTTATTCAAGACCATCCCGATCAAAAAATCAGACCTGATCGGAATGGAATATAATCTCCGGATCATCCGTTTGTTTTTATGGCAATACAGGCCGGACTCAACGATTCCCCGTGTATACATCAAGCCTGATGGTACCGATGCCCCGGAAGAATACCCCGAAGGCAGGGTAAGGGCCATGACAGAGCAGATGATCCCGATCGAGTTAACCAAGGTCAAACATCTGCTGCAGATCGAAGAAGATCCCCTCTCACTCAGTATTGCACAAATACAACGGGATTATCCCAAGAACCTGACCGTTGCCATTGAAGAAAAATTACCCGGCTATACCAGAGGGGATGATTGGTTTGGGATACGGGAAATGAATGGGATGAATATGTCCACCTTCCAGCCGGATGCCACAACACCGGGAGAATACTGGGTAAGGTATTTTGGGGCCTGTAATTATGAAGTCAATGACGAATATGCATTCCCGACTGCAGAGATCAGGTTCCGCATGAAACCCAATGGTTTACCCACCCCGATCGAAATCCATCTTACGGGGCCACTGAACCGTTTTAACAAGGATCCTTTTCAAAAACTGGTCGTTACTTCTTCCGAAGGAGAGAAATGGTTGCAGGCGAAAAGGGTTGCCAGGGTAACCAGTGCCCTGTGTGCAGAGCTTGACCAGCACCTGGCGGGTACCCATCTCAATACAGAACAATATTCCATCGCTGCACACCGCAATATCCGCAAGAATCCTGTGATCACTTTATTGATGCCGCATGTAAAATCGGTATCCCTGATCGATAACACGGCAGATAAATTACTCATCCAGGGGTATATACCGAGTGCAACCGCATTAACCGCAAAGAGTACGGAAAAAAGAGCGGCAGACCTGCTGGGTTTTCAGGACTGGAAGGGATGGAAGCCCATGAAAGTGCTTTCCGATGCGCATTTATATGCCAAAGCCGAAGAACTCTATTGGCAGGTAGTCACCGAATGGGTTGATTTGTTTTTCAGTCAGCATGAAACCGAGATCAAAAAAGAATGGCTGGAGATTTACCGGATGAGTGAAGACCTGGTAGCGCATTCGGTTCCTTTGTTTACCGAAACCGTCAATTGGGACGAATTATCCCCCGAAGAACTGGATTTTACCAAACGGAGGATCGAATACCTGGCTGCGGAATACAGGATGGATCTGAATCTGCCCCGAAAAAAGGTAAAGGGTACCCAGAAAGCCATTTCACCCATCACGGAATCCACGGTATTCCGGGAGGATTCGGATGACTGGCAGAACCTGAAAGACATGTGCCGGTATGTGATCACCACGGCTACTTTTTTACATACCTGGGTAAATGAACACCAATATGAGGATATCGGGGAGGTATTGTACAGTTGCCTGGGTTTGCGGTTTGGCGAAAAGGAAACGGGCATCATGGCCCCTGAATCCGATATCAGTATTGCCCCGGATGCTACCCGGAGTACACAGATGATGTGGTTTAGCAACCTGCTTTCCAGAACGGAGTATGGCTTTATCCTTAAGAACGAACAAAAAGACATGCATCCGGAATTCATGGAATTGCTAAACGCGAAGAAAAAAGAATTCGCAGCACTCAAAGTAAATGTTGAAGAGATCGAATCACGTACCAATATCTAATGCTATGCATACAAAACCGATGATCCGTCCTGTAAAAAATTCTGCCTGGCATTATTTTTTGCGCTGGTTAGGGGCAGGATATGACAAACTCATCTTGTGGCTAACTTCAAAATTTTTTGCGCTTGGCCTGGCACTGGTTCTCAGTTTCCCGAAACGATACCGGATGTCGCATAACAATGGCATAGCCGGAAAGGGTAAATTACGGATCGTGGATAATCCCCAGTTTCCGGAACATGATTTTTTTGTACCGGGCAGGGTATTTGATGCCAGGATCCGCCATGCGATGGCTACGTTTCTGGATGATGCCATGAAAGGCATCCGGAGCTGCTCCATCAAATTTGCAGATACCCAATGGGAAAGCCCGATGGACCTGGAATGCAATACCGGGGAGATCAATCTTTTCTGGTCAGCCGCCAGTTTCCTGAAATTCGCCCAACTGCGCAAACAACAATGGGGTGTGGAGTATGAGGAATATTACCGAAAATACCCACAGGGAATCATCGGTGCGCAAAAAGCATTGCGCAAAGATGCCACATCGTACACCAATCTCCGGTATTATGCATTGACCCCTTTTCTATTTATCGGGAAAGACCAGATAAAGAGATATGCCAAATACCGGGTAGTGCCTTTTGATGACATACCCGAAACCGGTCTTATCACCCATCCCAGTGACTGGGATACAGCCAATCAGCGCATCACACCGCATGAACCCCGCGGACGAAACTATCTCAAGGATGAATTTGTCAAAAGGGTAAAAGAGGAAGGCGCCCATTATCGTCTGCAGATTCAAACGCGGGTGGCCAATGATGATGACAACCCTGAAATCTTCAACAACCAGATTCCCTGGGATGAAGCGGTTTTTCCCTGGCATGACCTCGCTATCATTGACATCACAGAACCACTGGACTGGAAGGAAAGTACGCTTACCAGTTTTTCATTGAACAATATGCCCAAAACCCTGGGGATCATTCCGGCCAAATCGATCTATGATTACAATTCGCTCAATTATATGCGTGCGCATGCAGAACTTGCCAGAAAGGCAAGGCTTTTTTCCTATAAGATAAAAGGGTTTCCGCCGCCCATTCCGGATGATGACAACCGAAACAAATCAGACTGGGACGGGAAATATTAAAAGGTGCTGATCACAGGTGTTCCGGCAGAACCGGGAAAACCCTTTACCCGGTTTCAAATGCAAGGATGGCGCTGAAAATAACGGGGAAGTCATTTTTGAATACCTGATTACCCGATTTTTGTAATTCCTGTTCCAATCCACCTAAAAAAAATGAGATGGAAATCCTCTTCAATACTTTTCTAACCCTGCATATCCTGGGAGGTTCCATCGGACTGTTGACCGGCACCATCAATCTGGTTCGCAGGAAGGGAGGCAAAAAACATGTTCGGGTGGGTAAACTTTTTACCTACGGGATGTTAACCGCAGGTTTCTCTGCATTTGTGTTATCGATCCTCCATCCCAATTATTTTTTATTCATGGTTGGTGTTTTCACCTTGTATCTGGTCGGGACCGGTAATCGCTATATCCGATTACAGTTGTCTGGGAAAGACGTAAAACCAACCCTGCTTGACTGGATGATCAGTGGTAGCATGCTTTTGGCGGGACTTTTTTTGATTGTACAGGGCATCCGGCTTTTGGTAGCACAGCAGCATTTTGGCCTAGTACTGATGGTATTCGGTCTGATCGGATTGAGATTTGTAACAATCGATGTTGCCTATTACAGGGGTAAATCAAGGCAAAGGAATGATTGGCTACTCTCCCATCTGCAACGTATGACGGGTGGCTATATCGCTTCACTTACCGCTTTTTTGGTGGTGAATGCCAAATTCCTACCCGCGGTGTTTCCTTCCGTTCTTCTATGGCTTTTACCCACCTTCATCCTTACCCCACTTATCATCTTCTGGTCAAGAAAATACAAAGGGAAGCCCTAGTTCCTTGCGCTTTGCCTGGACCGGTTCCTTTCTTACGCTACCGGCGATTCAGGCTGGTTTCCGTTGAAATGGGTTACTGCAAAAAGGGAATCTGCCGGAACCAGGAATCACGGAAATCATTGGGTGCCAAAGATCCTGTCTGGAAATGGGGATGGCATTCCCTATTTTATGAGAATAATTTGTTTTGCTAATTTTTTTAGTATTTTTACTGCCTGAACCAATTGTATGGGCTTCCCCTCACCTGCCAAAGATTATGAACAAAAGGACATTGACCTGTCCGCCTACCTGGTTGAACACCCGCTGGCCACTTATTTTGTAAGGGTTAAGGGGAATGGTATGCTGGGGGCACATATCCCGGATAATGCGCTGCTGATCGTGGACAGAACGATCAAGCCGGATCACAACAGGATCGTTGTGGTAGACCTGAACGGGGAACGCCTGGTAAGGCGTCTGATCAGATCGCCAAGGTCCTGGGTATTACAGGCGGATGGTATGGGTACCAAACCCTTGCTGATCACCCAAGAAATGGATCTGCAGATCTTCGGGGTTGTCACGAAAATAATTATTGAAACATGATCGCCCTGGTTGATTGCAACAATTTTTATGCATCCTGTGAGCGGTTGTTTAATCCCGC
>JAGWTX010000148.1 GCA_028875955.1 Bacteroidota bacterium
GCGGCAAGATACAGGGGCCTGGTACTGAAAGAAGTGATGCCCCTGACAGCCAGTTTGGCCAGGACCTTGGTGCTGTACTTGGTTTCTCCGGCCAGTCTCGGCTTGGGTGTATAAGGGATACCCGCCTGTTGAAAACCGACCCATTTGACCAGACCCCGGAAAAAAGGCTCTTCTTCCGAAAGCTGGTTCAGGATGTTCACAACCTTTTTATCCATCAGCCTGAAATCAGAAATGCCATCCTCGAGATCAAGATCAGAAAGGTTGTTGATGATCTTATAGAAAAATCCGGAAGTCAGTCGTTTAAAACTGTCGGAATGTTCGTTTTTCCCTTCACGATACGTATAAACGACTTCGTTCCCTTTTTCCCAGAGCGCGATCATGTCCGGAATCATTTCGGGGGGATGTTGCAGGTCTGCATCGATGGTAACCACCGCATCGCCCCGGCTTTGGGCAAGTCCTGCGCTGATGGCATTGTCTTTTCCGAAATTCCGGGAAAGAAGAACATAAACGATATGGGTATTTGTTTTGGCCAGTTCTTTGATGTCATTCGCAGAACCATCGGTACTGCCATCATCTATCAGTACCAGTTCATAGTCATAATTCATGCCGGCAAATACCCCTGCAATCGTGTCGATCACATGAACAATATTTGCTGACTCATTGTAAACAGGTATTACAATGCTGATTAACCTTGGCATGCTTCGATTTTGAAAAAGCGGTTTAAAGATCCATTCATCGGCAAAACAGACGAATATATCGGTAAATATCAATGAAAATCGGAAAACATGCTAATACCCAAAGCTTTTTTTATGTGCTAAAACCTGTGAAAGCAATTGCAAAGCACTGATCTGTAACAGCCATTTACCCATCCACCCGCCTGTCTGCGCGATCTGCACCAAAAACCGCCCAAAAAATTTACTTTTGCCACTCAAAAATCAAGATCATGCCAAAAGGACCCGTTTCAACTTTTATAGAACATCATTACCGTCATTTTAATGCGGCTGCTTTAATCGATGCGGCAAAGGGTTATGAGACCCATTTATTGGAGGGTGGAAAAATGCTGGTCAGCCTGGCAGGAGCCATGAGTACGGCAGAGCTGGGTATCAGTCTGGCAGAAATGATTCGTCAGGATAAAGTGGCCATCATCAGTTGTACCGGAGCCAACCTGGAAGAAGATATCATGAACCTGGTGGCACATAGCCATTACAAGCGGGTACCGAATTACCGGGACCTGAGCCCGCAGGAAGAATGGGATCTGTTGGAAAATCATTATAACCGGGTAACCGACACCTGTATCCCGGAGGAAGAGGCATTCAGAAGATTGCAGCAGCATATCCATAAAATCTGGTCAGATGCTGATACAAAAGGAGAAAGATATTTTCCGCATGAATATATGTACAAGATGCTCCTGAGCGGCGTATTGGAGCAGTATTATGAGATCGATCCCAAAAACAGCTGGATGCTGGCAGCGGCAGAAAAGAATTTACCCATCGTGGTACCGGGTTGGGAAGACAGTACCATGGGTAATATTTTCGCATCTTATGTAATAAAAAATGAACTCAAAGCCAGTACCATGAAAAGCGGTATCGAATACATGGTATGGCTCACCGAATGGTACCGTAACAACAGTGGTGGGAAAGGCGTTGGCTTTTTTCAGATCGGCGGTGGGATTGCCGGTGATTTCCCCATCTGCGTGGTACCCATGATGTACCAGGACCTGGAATGGCATGATGTTCCGTTCTGGAGCTATTTCTGCCAGATCAGTGATTCCACCACTTCCTATGGATCATATTCCGGTGCCGTCCCCAACGAGAAGATCACCTGGGGTAAGCTGGATATCCATACCCCGAAATATATTGTTGAGAGCGATGCTACCATTGTAGTACCCCTGATCTTCGCATATCTGCTGGGCTGGTAAGATACCGGTCACAAATACTTGATTAGTCAGCCGCATTCCTTTATGCGGCTGTTCTATGTTTGAAATATTCCTATATTTAAAAAAACAACACTTACACATTATGAAAAGTTTATTCACGTTGATGGTTTGCCTGCTAACCGTTTTGACGCTATCGGCACAAACCAAAATCACAAAATCAGGCGTCGTTGGGAAATGGGTTATCGCTTCTGTTGAAATGAGCGGTGTATTTTTTTATGACACGGAAAAAGATTCCCTGGCACTGGGTGATATGATGAAGTCGCAGGCTAAAGATGAACAGCAGCTCACCGCCATGACGAATATGATGAAACCACAGCTGGCCATGATGTCAAAAATGTCTTTTCTTTTTAATGCCGATGGTACGGCTGAAATGGGCACACCCATGGCGGCAGCTGAACCGGCTACCTATACGGTTGATGAAGAAAATTCCACGATAACGACAACCGATAAGGAGAAAAAACAGGACACGCTGAAAGCGGATATGCTGAAAGAGCACTTACGGATCATCATGGAACAACCCCAGGGAAATATGACGATGGTGTTGAAAAAAGTAAAAGCCTGAACCTTTACCGCAATAAAAAATGCCTCATTTTTCATGAGGCATTTTTTTATATACAAATTATTTGATTGGATTATCTGCCCGGCATGTTCAGCGGGATATCCCTTTTCAGCATATCATCCCTGTTGGCAATCGCCCAGGCCGTATGGAAGATCATCCTTACCCTTTTTTCCATCAGGGGGAAATTGATCTTCTCAACCGTATCAGTTGGTCTGTGGTAATCAGCCTGTAACATTCCATCATAGAAGAACAGGATGGGAACGCCTTTTTTGGCAAAATTATAATGGTCGCTACGGTAGTAAATACGGTTCTGATCTTTGGGATCGTCGTATTTATAATCCAGTACCAGATTGGTATATTCCTTGTTCACGCCTTCATTGATAACAGGCAGGTCTGAGCTGAGTTTATCGTGTCCGATAACATACACGTAATTCAGGGTATCGCCTGTTTTACGCTCGGTATCCACTCTTCCCACCATATCCGTGTTCAGATCGGCAGAAGCTTTTGTCATGTCAATAGTGGGATGCTCGGAATAATATTCAGAACCCAGCAGTCCTTTTTCTTCACCACTAACCGTCATGAAAATGATGCTTCTGCGGGGCTTATGTCCTTTTTTTGCAGCAGCACTAAAGGCTTCCGCCATCTGTAACACACTCACGGTACCGGAACCATCATCATCAGCACCATAATAAATTACATCCCCGTCTTTACCCAGGTGGTCATAGTGACCGGTCAGAAATACATATTCATCTTTCTTATCGGTTCCGGGCAAGATCCCAATTACGTTACTGCTTTCGAGTTCCTGGGCAGTTTTTTTGGCGACCACATGCAATTCAGCCACATATTTTCCCTTGTTGGCTTCTGCCAGCTGGGAAAAAGAAACCGGAGCGGTTCTGCCCAATAAGGCCGAAGCCACATCGCTGGAAATGGTAGCCATCAGGAAACTGTTGGCAGACGCGGCGGAAGGGGCTTTTAATGACATGCCTCCTTTTAAAGGGGTAGGATTTTTTCTTGGGAAGTCCTGTGATACAAACAGCAAACCGGCAGCACCCATTTTTACCACCGCATTCATTTTCTGAAACTGGGCCATCATAGCTGCGCGGGCTCCGCCTCTTGCATTGTTGCCGGGTTCCGTCAGGATCATCACTATCTTGTTTTTTACATCCAGTCCTGCGAAATCATTGATTTTTTTGGCTTCATCTACATTACCATAGCCTGCAAATACGATATCGTTTACGGTGAGATCGGTATTGTTCAGCCCACGTAAACTAAATGTGAAATCCTTATCCCAGGTAAAGGTTTTACCATTTACCTGTAAATTTTTCTCAGTCAGAAATTCCTGGTAAACCGGGAACAGTTGCTGGTAACTATTACCGTTACCGGGTTTTAAACCATAGGATTTGAACAGGGATTCGATATAAGCTGCTGCTCTTTTCTGACCCGGGGAAGCTGTTTCACGACCTTCCATTTCTGCGCTGGCAACAATGGTCAGTTTTTCTTTTAACGCCTGCTGCGTGATCAGGTCTGCAAACTGTGCCGACCCGTCATTTTTTTGCGCCAATACAAGGGTTGTTGTAAAGGGCAACAAAAGGAAAAGTAATTTTTTCATCTGTTTTTGTTTGGGGATTTTTAATGATCAGATGGATCTTGCCGAATCAAACTGTTTCTCTCAGTTTTGGATAGGGCTCATTTCATCAGGTATCTGGTTTGAGTTAAGAACAAGCTATTTTATTAACGCGGGTAGCGTGCCGTCCGCCTTCAAATGCGGTCGTCATAAACAGGTCGATCATCTGCTCGGCCAATGCCAGCGCTACAAATCTGGCGGGGATACAAATGATATTGGCGTCATTGTGTTTACGGACCAGCAAGGCCACATCATTCTCCCAGCAAAGACCCGCCCTGACATGCTGGTGTTTATTGGCGGTGATGGCAACACCATTGGCACTACCACATAACAGGATCCCAAAAGCGGTTTCGCTATTTTCAACGCTGGCAGCGGTCGGATGTGCAAAATCGGGATAGTCAACCGAATCCATTGAATACGTGCCAAAATCTTTCACCTGGTAACCCTTGCCTTTGAGCCAGCTGATCAGGGCTGTTTTATATTCAAAACCGGCATGGTCAGATCCAATGGCAATCGGTTTTGAAGAATCGAATACATAACTCATGTTCATTAGATTAAGGGCATCTAAGATAAATGATTGCAACAAGAGCGGTCTAAAAAAATACAGGAACGGAGGAAGGTTAAGGCATTGGCAGCTAAGTTGGGAGCTGTTTTTTCAGACAACTCCCAACTTCTTACCTATTTAGTGTATGTGGTTTATTCCCAATCTTCAGCTTCTCTTTCTTCCTCCTTGGCCTGCTCCTGTTTGTAAACGCGGGCAGATACAATGATGCTTAATTCATATAATAACCAAAGTGGCGTAAATACGATCATTTGGCTCATCCAGTCAGGACTGGGTGTAATAAAGGCTGCCACTATCAGGATAACAACGATGGCATATTTACGGGTGGAACGAAGAAATGTGGGTGTGATCAGACCGATCCTGGTCAGGATAAAAGCCAGAACGGGCAATTCAAAAGCCAGTCCGCAACCCAGAATGATATTTGTCAGGTTATCCAGGTAGTCGGCAAAAGTAGGTTTGGTTACAATCATGCCTTCCGTACCTAACTGGAAACCGGCCAGGAAATTAAAGGTGAACGGACCCAGCAGGAAATAGCCGAATGCGGCTCCGCAGAAGAAAAAGAAGGAAACCCAAAAAATAATAAAACGGGTGTTTTTTACTTCACCTTCCTTCAGTGCGGGTCTGACAAAACGCCAGAATTCCCAGAAAATAAAGGGGAAGGCGGCAATGATGCCACCCACAAACGCCATGGTGATACTGCTCAGGAACTGGCCGCCAAAAGTGGTGCTCTGCATGGTTACGGTTACCGGAGGCATACAGAGTGCATCGCCCATATGGGCCCAGTGACTAAACTGGCAAAGGACCCGGTAACTGATAAAATCTTTGTTGATGGGTCCCACCACGATATTATCAAAGATCCAGTTCCGGTAAATGAAAATAACAATCGCCATAACGAGGATGGCCATTACCGAACGGATGATATGTGATCTGAGTTCTTCAAGATGATCGATGAATGTCATCTCGGCCATACCGGCGCCCCTGTTTCTGTTAAATAGTGCCATTGATTTCTTTGACTGTTATCAGTGGCCAAAGTTACGGGTATGAGGAACATAAAATACAGGCCATTTGCCCCCCAAAAGACAATTATGACCCCTATTTCGGGTCTGATTAAATCTCCCTTAAGATTTTCAGGGAAAGATTTCCATTTTATAAGGAAACCGGGAAATAATCGCGTAATGCGGACAGGGGCAGGAATTACCGGAGTATTTTCATTTTTACCGATTCGATACGGGTATCACTCACATTCAGGATATCAAACCGGTAATCATCAATGATGATGGTTTCCTTCAGTTTGGGAATGGTCTGATGCGCATTGATGATATAGCCACTGAGGGTCTCTGATTCACTGACCGGGAACTTCATGTCGTATTTCTCATTGAGATAATCGAGTTCCATTCGTCCACTCAGGATAAATTCGTCTTCCGCCAGCTGTTTTTCAACCAGTTCCTCCGTGTCATATTCATCCTGGATTTCCCCGAAAATCTCTTCCAGCACATCTTCCATGGTGACGATTCCGGCGGTCCCGCCAAACTCATCCACCACCCAGGCGATACTTTTCCGGTCCTTGGTAAATTTGCTGATCAGATCCGTGGCACTCATACTTTCCGGAACAGGCATGATCGGATGCAGGACATTCCGAATCGAATCCGGTTTTTTGAAAAGATCAAGCTGGTGGATATAGCCTACGAT
>JAGWTX010000149.1 GCA_028875955.1 Bacteroidota bacterium
GAAAAAGTAAAACTTTGGCAATTTGGCAGTGATTTGCTGACCAGCTGGGAAGTAGGAACTGACATAACATTTGTTACCAAATGGGGAGACCAGGTTTTCAAACAATGGGGGAAGGTATTGGCCATACAACCCAATGAATACATCAGCTATAGTTTGTTTGCACCAAGACCGGATCTGGAAGACAGGCCTGAGAATTATTTTATCATGAACTATGTTTTGACAAGAAAAAGCGGACAAACCCTGCTTGAAATCATACAGGATGACAACCGGCCCAACGCAGTTCAGGAAGAACCGCAGGGTGAAGAAAATCCGGTTCTGCAGGCACTTAAAAACCTTATAGAAAATAACTGATTACAGAACTGAACCCTGCACTCCTGTATCAGATGGTTTTGATTTCAGTGGATCTGAATATCGCAGGGTAACAAATGCGGGATCCGCAAAGGAGATTGCAGCCTACACCCGGGATCCGTCTTTTATCATCGTTTCCAGTATGTCCCGGTTGATATCCCTGAGTGTTTTGAATTTTACACAATAACCGGTCACATTCGCCTTGCCAATTTTTTTTCCATAGGTTTTGGCCAAATAGGTCTTATCGGCAAAACCCATCAGATAAAGGGAGAGGCCGGTTGTATTTGCACTGATCCCTATCTGATAAAATTCCCTGGTCTTCCCATCTGCATATTGAATCGTCCGGCTGCCATATCCTATGTTGGGATTGGATACGGTTTTGTTCTCACTGTTTTTGCCATCCAGGAACCATAATGTACAGGCTGGCATGATCTCCAGGATGATATGGTGAAGTGTTTGCATATCGCTTCGCTTGGGTTCCGGCTGGCTGGCGATATAGGCGTCGATCTGTTCCTGCACATTCATACAATGAGAAACTGTTTTGAAGGCTGTTATCAATTGGGTTACCCCTCTGTTTATTTTCTGTCTACCAGATAATCCAATGCGGTTACCCCACATGAAAATTCCTGTGTTGAAAGTAAACGGAGGTTTATCTTGTCCTTGATGCCCGAAAACAATGGAATACCCTTCCCAAGAATAATGGGGTTCACAAAAAGCCAGTAACCATCAATCAGGTCGAGCTGCATCAGCGAATGGGTTGCGGAAGGACTGCCAAATAACAGGATTTCCTTACCCCCGCCGTCTTCAGTTTGTTGTAGGTTGCGTAAGTTGTCAGAGAGATGATCGCTGATAATGGTTGTGTTCTTCAATACCGCTCCTTTCAGGGTATGGGATAAAACGATTTTTTTTGCCTGATTGTACCAGGCCGAATGTTCCCTGTCGTGTTTGGATGCATCCGGGGCTTCTCCGGCGGCAGGCCAGTAATTTTCCATCATCTCATAGGTAACCCGTCCATATAAGGCCGTGTCGCTTTCGCTTACCCGCCTGCCTACCTGATCAAAAATTTCTTCGTCAACTTTTATCCAGTTCATTTCACCGTTCGGTCCTGCCACAAAACCATCGAGTGAAACATGCATAAAGGATATGATATTTTTCATTTTGTTTTTTGTTTGAAAAGATTCTTCTATAAATGACTGCCAGATAAGGCAGACAACGGAATACGGCTATAACAGCCAAACAGATAACCGTTTTCCAAGTATACGAAAGAATGTCTGATAAAACAACAAACCACTCCTATGCAGAACCGGAGAAATGAAAGGGTCTTTGCTTTCGTTTATGTTCGCTGGTGTTCTGTCATCCCACCCATTACCTTTTCCATGATTTTTACCTTACCCCATCTGGGTACTGTTCTGAGCGCATAAACCAGCAACTTGGTTAAAAGGCCGGGTAAAACAGTGGTTTGCCTGCCCAATGCTTTTAAAATGGGTACGCCAACCTGGGCGGGTGTCAAAGACAATGACATATTCATGTTGGCCCTTTTGCTGAATCCGCTCATAACCGGACCGGGTGCGGCAGCCAGGATATCAACTCCATATGGTTTCAGTTCTGCTGCCAAACCTTCTGCCAGGTTCTGTACATAGGCTTTTGTGGCTGCATAGTTGGCAGCATAGGGGGTTCCCTGAAAAGCCACCATTGAACTCATCAGGATGATCCCCCCACGTTTTTGCCGTACAAACTGTTGACTGTAATAATGTGTCAAGGAAAGCAGGGCTTCGCAGTTTACCCGCAGCATATTTATTTCGGTATGCAGGGAGCTGTCGATAAAATTGCCCGAGGTTCCGTATCCTGCAGAAACCACCAAAAGACCGATATCCAGCCCTTGTGCAGAAAGGATCAGTCTGTCTATTCCCGCTGCTTCGGAAACATCACAGGTAACTGTTTTTATCTGTATCGGGGCGATTGCCTGGATTTGTTTTTCAGCTTCTGCTAATTTATCAGCCTGTCTTCCATGAATTATGAGATGGAAGCCTGCTGAAGCCAATTGTTTTGCCAATTCAAGACCAATGCCCGATGAGGCGCCGGTAATCAAAGCCCATTCGCCATATTGCGATTGTAACCGATTTTTTTCTTTGGGTGAAAGTTCCATTTGTAGGGATGTTTACGGTTTATCCTGCAAATATGCATTTGCGGAAAGGCTTTAAACGATAACAAATGTTTATACTTTCAGCCTTTCTGTTTTTTTAGCCGGCTTAAATGGACTGGTGTGATACCCAGATAGGAGGCGATCATGTGTTGTGGTACCCGGTTGTGGATGTCTGGAAACACATCTGTAATGCTGTCATAACGCTGCCTGGGCGTTCTTGCATAACTGTTCTTGATACGGTCGTCCTGATACATAAAATAGAATTCTGCAATCAGTCTTCCCATTTTCTGTCCTTCAGCCAGGTGCTTGTAACCCCATTCGATAAGGGAACGGGGCAATAC
The DNA here is from genome assembly GCA_028875955.1 of Bacteroidota bacterium. Classification (GTDB taxonomy): domain Bacteria; phylum Bacteroidota; class Bacteroidia; order Chitinophagales; family Chitinophagaceae; genus Sediminibacterium. The sequence continues at coordinate 2,833 of JAGWTX010000149.1, forward strand.
CACCACTTCTGTTTCTTCAACGGTTTGCAAGGTATAAAGGGAAGGTTTTTTTTGTAAGAAACTTGAATAGTCGGCTATGAACTGGTTTTCAAGCGCAAAATGGATCGTATGTTCTGTTCCTGCGTTATCGGTTATGATAACGCGGATAAGGCCCTTGTTGATAAAAAATATTTCATTCGGAATCGCGTCCGGGCGGCTCAGGATTTCCTGCCGCTTGCAGGTTTTGGTGATGGTACGGCTCAGGAAGTCGTTTAGTTCTTCTTCCGATACATGTATCATCTGTTTCATCACCTGTCGGATCGGTTCCATAATTTGTTGACAGTTAAATTTTATTTATTATGAAGTTAATTGAAATTTCAGGAATGTCTGGAATGTTGGTTGCCGTTTATATACGGGCATAAATAGGTTTGTGAGAGGAAATGCTTGGCAGATAAATGGCATTATACCGAATGACAGTCTCAGGTGGGGTAGGAATAAGTAACAAGAGAACGCTTATTGGAAGATACCCGGCTTCAGCTATTGCTGATCAGTTTAGCATTTTAACATACATCACTCCGCTGCATACTTACTATAAAGTTAACTTCCGTAGTTTTCTTTTAGTCTTCTCATTAGGAGTCTTACCCCTTGTGTGGTATTATCATTGAAAGCATTGGTGAAAATGATATATGCTTTGTCATGTATCCTGTCTATGTGAACTAAAGAGAAATAGGTAAATGCCCCTGTTCCCGAATGCACAGATAGCTCTTTACCGTTTTCATAGATATTGAACCAGCCAAGGGAATAATTTTTAAAACCCTTATGTATGAATTGATAAGTTTTGGCTTTCAAATAATTATCCTGACCCATTAATCCTTGTAGATTCAATTGGATAAACTTAATATAATCTTTGAGTTTTATGTTTACATCACCCGCAGGTTCCGTATAATCCAGATGGATTTCAGTTGTAGAAGGAACAGGGACAAGTTTACCGTCCTGATAATCATGCCCCCAGGTGTCCTTTTTTTTCTGATTTTCCGGCCAGGAAAAATTCACATCCAGCTTCAAATCCTTGTTAAAAACCTTTTTAAACAGTTGCTCCCAGCTTTGGCCTGTGACTTTTTCTAACATCAATGCAGCCAGGGTATATCCTGCATTCGAATAAATGAAAGGATTATTCTCATCTGGCTGAACAGGCTGTAAGGTTAATACAAACCGTCCAAATTGTAGCCTTTTTTCAGCATTTGTCCCTTTGAAGCTGGGAATTACAGTATCTCCCTCACCCTGAAAGGGTTGTATCCCGGCCCTGTGGGTTAGTAGGTCCTGCAAAGTTATGTTGGCATACGCTTTATTGCTCTTCGCTTCCCATTCCGGAAACAGGTCAAAAAAACGGGTTGTCCATTTCAGTTTGCCTTTTTCAACATATTTGGCAATCATAAATGCAGTCATTGCTTTGGTATTTGAACCAATGTGAAACCTGTCATTTAATGTTGCCGTGTCTGGCAGGTTAACGGAATGCCTTCCCAATGCTTCAATTTCTAATGTTGCAGTGGGGCCAATTACAGCGTAACTGAGTTCAGGGATCTTATATCTGTTAATGATTGAATCAGCATAACGGACTGTTTTTTGGGCCGATGTGCCGTCAGTAATAGCCAGTAGGAGAATTACCCGCCAAAAACTCTTCATGCAGTTTTTGGTTTTTTGTTTTGGATGATCAATGACAGGATCAATAATCCAATACCTATTCCCAATAGCAGGCCTTTTGACAAATCTGAAACATCCTTTCCTTGCAAAATGACAGGGGAAGTGCACATCATTAATCCGGCAATTCGTAATGTTTGAACTTTTTTCATTTGATGTATAAATTTAAGATCATTTCTGAATGTGATATTGGATTTGCATATGCAGCTTTATAAAGCATTTAAACCTGTTTATTACAGGTTGACAAAAACAAGTTTTCTCTTTTTTATGATTGATTGGGTACAAATGTATCATCACGCAATATTCATTGAATTGACCTAAATCAATTACTTTGCTTTTTTTCGTATGCGGCTCAGTCTTTCCTGCGTAATACCTAAATAGGCTGCTATATGCACAAGCGGAATTTCCTTCAACAATGCGGGTTGGTTTTTTTGTAAAATATGGTAACGTTGTTCTGCAGTTAATGAAATGGTTTCAATAACCCGTTTTTCAAGTATGGACACATAATTGGCCAGTATGTTGGTGGTGATCGTTGAATAGTCTTTCATAGAGCAAGCTTTCTGGAAATCCTTCAATTTACAAATAAGAACTTTGCTGTCAAGTACTGCTTCAATGGCAAAATTGTTGGTTGATGATTTCAATAGCGAAGCCGGACAGCAATCGATATCGCCACTGAAAGTGAAGCCCAGAATATATGGCTTATCCTTCTGTATGATGGAGGTTTTAAAGGCCCCGCTGAGGATATAAAAAAAGAAAGAGGGGTGAGAGCCGTACCGTATGATGGCGGTACCCTTTTTTACATCCATCTCTTTCCCTATTTTCTGAATGATCGAAAAGAAATATTTCGATTGTTTTTCAGACAAGTTGCTGAAAAAGAACTCAGGTGAAATCATGTGGTAAGTTTTGCTAACGTTTAGTTTGTCCCAAAATATTCGTTCTTCTGAGATATTAAAAAAGATCCAGGTCGTTTCCCAGGATCACATTACCCTTATAGCCGCCTTTTCTTATACCCTTTATCAGTGTGCTGTCTGTTGCGCTGATGCGGCCCAGGTGCGTAAGGATCAAAAGTTTTGGTTTCGCTTCCGCTGCCAGCTTTCCAAGTTCAAGGTCAGATGTATGGAATTCCTTCTGATACTGAGGCCAGTATTCTCCTCCGGGTCTGTTTTCGGGCCTGGATGTAGCGGCTGCATATACTTCATGTATCAACACATCCACTCCCCTGGAGGCTTCCAGGAGTGCTTCACTGGGACTTGTATCACCCGATATAACTACTGAGCGGTCGGGTGTATCGATCCTGTATCCATAGGCCTGTTTCCAGCTGCCATGTAAAACGGGAATAGCGGTTATTCTTACCCCGGCACTATCATATACCAGACCGGCTTTTATTTCATGCACTTTCACCTGCAGGAAGTCTGGCTGTTCCCTTTCCAGGCCTTTGACCCGCAGGTCAATGTCTTCTGACCATGCATCCATGATCAGGTTCGTCATCCTTTGTAAACCGGTGGGACCAAATACCTGCAAGGCCTTATTTCTCCGCATGACCCAGGAAGTCATGATCAGGTCCGGGTAACCTAATGTATGATCGCTGTGCAGATGGGTAATAAAAACGGCTTCCGGCCCGCTGACGGGGAGTTTTGCTGCATTGATCCGTCTTTCGATCCCGGCACCGGCATCAAACAGAAAAAAACGGTTGCCATACACGATAGCTGTGGCAGGACCCGAACGATCGGCATTGGGATAAGGATTTCCGGTTCCCAGCAGGATGATCTTTGTCTTCAATGAATCAGCGGGTTGATAAAAAGCAGTAGCATCAGTTGTGAAACAAAAGACAAATAAG
>JAGWTX010000150.1 GCA_028875955.1 Bacteroidota bacterium
ACCCATAGTAAGGCCCAGCCCTTTGTGTTAACCGATTCGATCAACAGTATCCATGATTTTTTGGTAACCAACCGTAGCACCCCGAACCTGCAGGGTTATGGCACCCAGGCCGGCTGGATGGAAGCTGATCTGAATTATTCAGCCGTCTTACAGGAAGACAACCATTCGAGATTAAGCGCGGGTGTTACCCTGCAAATCATGAAGGGAATCTCCGGGGCTTTTTTTAAGATGAATAAACTCAGCTACCTGGAAGCCAAAACCGCCACGGATACCGCTTATTATTTTTCCGGTGGCAATGGTTCGTTCGGTTATTCTGCCAATTATGATGAAAGCAGTTTTAAGGATTTCATGTCCAAATCAAAAAATGGACTGGGTTTAAGCCTGGGTATTGAATACCTTACCTATCAACCCGAAATGAACGAAGGCCGGCCGAATAATACCCTGAATTACGACTGGAAACTGGGGGTCAGTCTGATGGATCTGGGTGGCAATGTTTTTGCACCCAGTCCGAACTCGGGTTCATTCATCACCCCTGATCCAACCGTTTCGGATGCGGTCATTGATCGGAAACTCAATGGGGCAAACAATGTCACGGCTTTCCGGGATTCATTGAACAGTTTGTTTACATCAAGCTCTGTCATTACGGATAATTTTACGATCAGCAACCCCACGAGGCTGATTCTGAATGCGGATAAAAACCTGGGCAATCATTTTTATGTCAATGGTGAACTGAGTATGAATTTTTATTCTACCGCCAGTTTCACCAAATACCGGACCCGGGAATTGAATTTGCTGACCATTACCCCAAGATGGGAAACATTGGCATGGGGTCTGTATCTTCCGGTACAATACAATACACAGGGGCAAACCTGGGTGGGGTTGGCTGTCAAAGCCGGACCGCTGGTTCTCGGGTTTCATAACCTGGGTCTGCTGAAAAAGGACCCGACCATCAATGGCGGAGGGTATCTGCTGTTATCCATTCATCCATTCAGCACCAAAAAAATATTGAGCAAGCTGGATTGTCCCGAATAAAAAAAATCTCTCTATTTTCCGGGATCCTGGGAAACGGGAAAATAGAGAGAGGGAAGACTGTTCAAACAGGACAGCAGTTCAGCAGGAATGCTTATTCTGCAGCTTGAATATTCGAAGCCTGTTTTCCTTTTTTACCATCTGTTATTTCAAATGATACTTTTTGTCCTTCTTTTAAAGATTTGAATCCACCCATATTAATGGCGGAAAAATGTGCAAACAGATCTTCACCACCGTCATCGGGTGTGATAAATCCGAAACCTTTTGCATCGTTGAACCATTTTACAACTCCTGTAGGCATAGTATAAGTATTTATGGTATAAATGTAGTGATTTCTATGGGTTTTACTGCTTTTTCCCTCCGAAGCTGCCAAATCCATCGGCAAATCGGGCCTGAAATGTCTTTTTTGCCTCCCAAAATGGATTGTGCACATTCCTTACAAGCATCATTTTGAACAGAGCGGTGATTTGAAACGAGTCATCCCGGATACAATTAGGGAATTCCCATCCTTCCAAAAGGGGGTAACAGTTGTAAGTATTTGAAAATAAACAAGAACCGTGTTAGACAAAAGGGGAGATCGCTTTTTTATGTTGTACCTTTGCCGGCCGTATCTGAATACGAAAACTTCACCTCCTTAACAAATGAAATGAGCTTAAGCAATACCCGACTGGAAGTAATGAATTTTCTTGCCGAAAAAATGGATACGATCATTGACAGTTTTCTGAAAAAAATCGACCTTAACTGGCAACCTTCTGATCTTTTACCGGATAGTAACCAGGAAAATTTTCTGGAAGAAGTAAAGGAACTCCGTTTACAATGCCGTGAACTGCCCTATGATTACCTGGCTGTTCTGGTTGGTGATATTATCACCGAAGAAGCACTGCCTACCTATGAAACCTGGCTTACGGATATTGAAGGGATCGGTAAAGGTAACCGGGATGGCTGGGGCAAATGGATCCGCATGTGGACTGCCGAAGAAAACCGCCATGGCGATTTGCTCAATAAATATGTATACCTCTCCGGCAGGGTGAATATGCGCCAGATGGAAATCAGCACCCAATACCTGATTGCCGATGGTATGGAGATCGGAGCAGCCAGGGATCCCTACCGGAATTTTGTATACACATCCTTCCAGGAAATGGCAACCAACATTTCACACAGGAGAACCGCTACACTGGCAAAACAATATGGCAATAACCAATTATCCAGGATCTGTGGAGTGATTGCCGCTGATGAAGCCAGGCATGCAAAAGCCTATAAGAGTTTTATCGGTAAGATCTTTGAATTAGACCCCAGTGAAATGATGCTGGCTTTTGAGGACATGATGCGGAAAAAAATTGTCATGCCTGCTCACTTTCTTCGCCAGCAGGGTGAAAAGATTAGCGCCTGTTTTACCCATTTCAGCGATGCGGCACAAAGACTGGGCGTATATACCACTTTGGACTATACGGATATCCTGCAAAACCTGATCCAGGAATGGGACATCGCCAATATCCGCAGCCTCAACGATGCGGCAGAAAGAGCACGTGATTACTTAATGGGGTTACCCGGCCGTTTTCGCAGGGTGGCGGAACGCAGTTCCATCAAATCACCCCTGGAATATGAGTTCAACTGGATCACCCGGTAATTAACTCTTTCGCTATAAAATCAAGAAGGCCCCTGGTGCAGGGGCCTTCTTGATTTTGTATAGGACGAAAACTATCCCTCACCGGCCATCACCCCTTTGAAAAATCCAAGGGATTCAGCGATGCCGGGCATGGGATCTGACATGTCTTTTTCGTACTCGATGCTGCAAACACCGGTATACCGGATCTTTTTCAGCGAAGCGACCAGGGCGGGAAAATTGATCACCCCTCTTCCGATCTCAATGGCTTTGCCATCTTTTTCGGCCTTGCTTACGTCTTTGATATGCAGTTCGAATAACCGGTCTTTGTATTCTTTCACCGCTTTGTCTACGGCAACACCTGCCCGGGTTGCATGACCGATATCGATACAAAGACCCATCCTGGCATCTTTGTTTTTGATCCTGTCATATACATCTTTTGGACCGGGATATAATTTATCCTCCGGACCGTGATTGTGTATGGCCAGTTTCATGTCATATTCCTTTACTTTCTCTTCCGCATAATCCAGAACATCATAAGAAGGCGCTCCGACAATCATGTTGACACCCACTTTCCTGGCATAAGCAAATGCCTGATCCACCGCTTCCCGGGTTTTCATATAAATCACACCCACCGTATACACATTGATATCCGCAGCTGCAAATTTTGCCAATGCCGCATTGATGGTTTCCTGGCTGCTGTTAAGGGGCAGGTGAATTTCTTTGACGGATAAATTGTGGATACCCAGGCGTTTCATCATTGCGATGGAAGTGTCCAGGTCGAATTTGGCGAATGTATACCCGGCCACCCCTACTTTGAGCGGTGTTTCATGATCGGGCACCCATTTTTCTGCAGACTGCCGGATGGCAGATTTACCCAACAGGGGAATCGTTACGGAACCAGCCAGACCCAGGGCTGTTTGCTGAAGAAAGTTTCGGCGTGATGACATGCAATCGTTTTTTATGGTGAATAATCTATGTGAGGAATTCTATAGTTTGGGTTCCCATCCTTTCTCATACTCGCGACCCCAGTACTGCATGGCCTGCTGATCGTTTTGTATATGGCCATTGGACTGATCAATATGCAAAGTATGACCCACTCTTTGCGCTATATTACCCAGCTGCACCCAAAGTGTACTTTTATAGCCTGTTTCCACATCTGCATTGGGTCTTTTACTTAACCGGACCGAAGAAAGGAAATTGGCAATATGAACCGCATCCAGTCCTTCATTGGGGCTTGCCGTATTTCTGCCATCGATCACGGCATTGGATTTTATCTCTTTGAGTAATTTTCCTTTTTCATCATACACATTGTAGCCATTGTGCCCGGTTAGCAAACTGCCTTTTTCACCATAAAATAGAACTCCCCTGTCCCTACCCTCCGTTTTATAACCATTGCAACTCCTGCCTTCCCAGAGAACCGTTGCTTCCGGGCAATTATAGGTTATCAGTTGTGTGTCGGGAGTTTGCCAGTCATCCTGATAAAAATATCTTCCTCCGGTGGAATTGACTGATAGCGGATAATCAACCCCCAATCCCCAGCGGGCCACATCCACTTCATGGGTACCGTTATTCAACGCTTCGCCGGTGCCCCAATGCCAGAACCAATGCCAGTTATAATGGATCAGGTTGTCTTTATAGGGCCTGCGTGGCGCGGGGCCCTGCCAGAGTTCATAATCCAGATTCGAAGGAACAGGCACTATCTTTCCCACACCGATGGATTTCCGGTTATTGGTGTACCAGCATTTCGCCATATGTATCTTACCGATAATCCCTTCATGCAACGCATGGATGCCTTCCGTTAGTAATTCCCAGGAACGACGTTGTGAACCCATTTGTACAACCCGGTTATACTTTCTGGCTGCAGCAATGGCCAATTCACCTTCCCTGGGGTTGTGTGATAAAGGCTTCTCAACATAAACATGTTTACCTGCTGCACAACAGAGGATGGTTGCCGGTGCATGCCAGTGATCGGGTGTGGCAATATAGACAGCATCCACATCGGTATTCGCTAAAATTTTCCTGAAATCATTTTCTCCTTTGGGTGCATCTTTTCCGGTTTTCAGAACAGCCTCAATTCCCTTTTGCCTGGCAATCTGGTCTACATCGCAGATAAAGATCACTTCTGTATTCTCCTGTTTGGCGAAGATGGGCGCCATGGCACCACCCCTTCCATTACATCCGATAACTGCCATATGAATCCGGTCGTTCGCGCCGATGATCCTGTTATAGCTTTTGGCACCAAAACTATGACCCAGTCCGCCTACGGCAAGTACGGCAGACCCTCTGGCCATATTTTTTAAAAAGATCCTTCTTGAATTTTTCATATGACTGCATTTTAAAACACCGCAGACTGCCTGTATGGATGGCATGACTGCAAGCATTGGAAGACAATGTGAATTTTAGGTATTTTCAGCAGTAAAGGGTATACATCCACATCTATTTTTACGAAAACGATGTAGTCAAACGCGGCAAATAATATCTCAGCAGCATGAAAAGAAACCTTCAAATGAATAACTTTAATCCTCAACCAGTAAGGGATACGAATGTCTGCCACCAATACAAACCAAACGAACAAGCCGATCAGATGGGGAATTATCGGTTGTGGTGATGTAACCGAAGTAAAAAGTGGACCTGCCTTTTCAAAAGTGCAGGGTTCCCAACTGATGGCCGTAATGAGAAGAGATGGCGCAAAAGCAAAAGACTATGCGGAACGACATGGTGTTCCCAAATGGTATACGGATGCAGCAGCGTTGATCAATGATCCCGAGATCGATGCCATTTATGTTGCCACACCACCAGGTTCTCACGAGGAATATGCGGTTGCTGCGCTTCGCGCCGGCAAACCTGTTTATGTTGAAAAACCGATGTCGATCAACCTGGCTTCCTGTTTACGGATGCAGGCAGTTGCCCGGGAAACCAAGGGGAAACTTACGATAGCACATTACAGAAGGGCGTTGCCCATGTTTCTGAAAGTAAAAGCGCTTTTGGCGGAAGCGGTGATTGGGGAGATCAGAACCGTACGTCTGAGTATGTTGCAACCCGATAAATCAGACATGATTGCAAAATCAGGCACCAACTGGCGGGTAGACCCTTCCATCGCCGGTGCCGGTTTGTTTTATGACCTGGCACCCCACCAGTTAGACCTGATCGTGTATTTTTTTGGCGCGCCGCTATCCTCTCATGGTATGAGTGCCAATCAGGCAGGATTGTATACGGCAGAAGATGCAGTTACCGGGCTGATCCGTTTACCCGGTAATATTTTGTTTACCGGTCAATGGTGTTTTACAACGGATCCGGCCCAGGAAGAAGATGCAATTGTGATCACCGGCAGCAAAGGGAGTATCTCCTTCCCCGTTTTCGGACATACGATCAGGGTATTGACAGGAAGAGAGGAGAAAATTTATGAGTTTATTCCCCCGCAACATATTCAACAACCCATGATCGAAAAGATCGTTGCCTATTTTTCAGGACAGGGCGAGAACCCCTGTTCAGCCGAAGATGCGATCCTATCGATTCAGATCATGGAAAATTTTGTATACGGTCATTAAATTCACCCACTTTTCAATCAAACGAATATGCCAGGTTTACCCAGAAGAAAATTTATGCAACAGATGGGTGCTGCCGCAGTATTTAGCGGTTTGGGCGGCATCGGTGCCTCCTTTGCGCAAACTGAAAA
>JAGWTX010000151.1 GCA_028875955.1 Bacteroidota bacterium
TCAAACGATAGGCCTGGTTGTTTTTTTCAAAATGGACACTGAATTGTGGACGTTTGTATTCTTCCACATTAAAATCTGTTCCGGAATAATTGTAATGGGGTAATTGTAAACGAAAATTACCGGTTAGTCCGTTCATTGGTAAACGGAAACTGCCTGTAAAGGATCCGTATTCATTTATGCCTACTCGGAGGGAATCGATCTGTTTGTTATTGGCGCCGATCAGGTATAACCAGCTGGAATCTTTTGTCTGAATTAATTTACTCAGATGGGTATGAAAATCTTTTGTAATCGCGATTCCTTTGAAAAAGAGTAATTGCCCCGGACGATAGATCGCACGATCGGTAAAGAAAAATACACGGTTGGCTGACTGTACATAATGGGCTGAATCAATGGAACGGGCGGGATCCTGTAATCTTTCATAGTTGTCAAAATAAACCGGATCATCATTTCTCATCTCCAGCGTATCGCCCCCCTTGCTGAAATGAAACCAGGACTGATATAAATTAACTGAGGGATCATATTTGAAATGTCCCATGGAGTCGCTTAGGTATTTTCCGATTTGTTTATTGTAATTGGATTTTTTGGCATAATCATAGGACTGGTAAAGAACAGCAACTTTTACCTGCGAAAGCGGTTGCCCTGTTTCCCGGTCAAGGACAAAAAAATCGTTTCGGTTTCTGAGATAACTGATCCGGGATACATGAAAAATATGCAGACTTATTTTATCCTTATCCGGATTAAAATCAGGCGTAGTCGAACTGAGTAATGCATAATAACCAGCCGGTAAACCATCTATTTTGATTTCCACCGAATGTTGCTGGTGATCGGTTATTACCGGTAAAACCTGACGGAGGGTTCTTATAGGTTGGATAGAAGTTACAGTTGACCAATATTTATCCCCCCTTTGAATATCTTCCGGCATCCGGATAATCCGTTGATAGATCGTATCCATATTCCGATAACTCACCAGGGCTCTGAAAGGCTTACCGGGAATATTCACTTTTTCCAATTCTGTATGAAACTCTTTTCTATCAATTTCCAGTAACAGGTTTTGCAGGTTGACGATGCCTGCATTGGTTCCCTTCTTGTTTTGTAACGCCCGGGTAGCAATGTTTTTAGCGGTTACATATCCGTATCGAAAGGTAGTATCGTGAAAAGGCCGGTAGGTAGCTGCCTGATCGGCTTCTGCTCTGGCGAGCAGATACGAGGCTTGTGCGGATGACGGTTCGGAACCATAGTGATGGATGATGTCTTCCAGGGCTTGCTTATATGCCTGGTTCTTATGGGAAAAAAGCCCCGTTTCATTTACCCAGGCAATCCTGTCCAGGTCAGCATCCAGCAGGGCAGTTTTATCCGCATCCTTCAGATGAAACCGGATCAGTTGCTGAAACAAATTCAAGCAAAGCCATAGATGAGAACTACTGTCTTTCGTCGCAAAAGCAGTAGCCAAAAAAGCATCGATCCCACCCAAAGCCCTCTGATCTGTCAGTTCAAAAGAAAAACTTGGTAAGGTCACATAACTTTCACCCGACCGAAAATAAGCAAGCGCTTCATTTGTCAACAGGTCAAAAAGCGTAGGTCTCAGTGCGGGTTGATTGCCCTTGATCAGAATGGCTGAATAGCGGGTCAGTTTTTCTTTCTGGAGCAACTGTGGCATCCTGAGCGCCTCCAGATAGTGATGGGTGATAGATTCCCTGAAATCATCCGGTGACCAGGTTTGAATAGTGGTATCGTTTCGATCGATTGTGTTCTTGCGGCCATATAGTTCCCAGCGATGGTTGTTAAAATATCGCTGATAGGCTTTGGCCAGCAAAACATGAAGGATTGCCTTTTCACTTTCGGTATTTGTATTTTTCAATTCAGCCTGAATCCGATTGATAGCTGGACTTGGATCTTCGTCGTTGATTTTTTCCTCCAGGCTGTACTGATAAACCAGCGACCGGATCATTTCATCCGTTCTGCCCGCCGTTTTGGCTTTTTTGTATAACGCATGGGTCTTCTCCAATGCCGACCGTGTAAGTCCTTTTTGAAGGATCAGGCTATCAATGACAGTCCAATCACCGGAAAAATCAGGAACAGGTTTTTGGGCTATGGAAGGGATGGAAATAAAGGACAGAAGAATGCAAAGCAGTAAGGTGAATCTCATGAAACTTATTTAACGTAAACAATGTAATACAATAAAGATGCAAAGCAGTTGTCCAATACACACAACTATCTTGCCATTAACAATTGTTTAGGTTGGGGAAACTGTAAAATACAAAAAATCCCGGTGATTTTTTCACCGGGATTCCTGTTATTCAAAACGGTTGATTTATTTTTTGAGGATCGCAGCCATGGTAATGCCAATGTCTGCAGGACTGGCCACCACTTCTATCCCACATTCTGTCATGATTTTCATTTTGGCAGCTGCGGTATCATCCGCACCACCGATGATGGCACCGGCATGACCCATCCGACGGCCGGCAGGGGCTGTCTGACCGGCAATGAATCCCACAACGGGTTTTGTTTTGTTGTCTTTGATCCAACGGGCTGCATCGGCTTCCATGCTTCCGCCGATTTCACCAATCATGATGATACCATCGGTTTCAGGATCGTTCATTAAAAGTTCAACGGCATCCTTGGTAGGTGTACCGATAATGGGGTCGCCCCCGATACCAATGGCAGTACTGATACCCAGACCCGCTTTCACCACCTGGTCTGCTGCTTCGTAGGTTAAGGTTCCACTTTTGGAAACGATACCGATACGTCCGGGTTTGAATATAAAACCTGGCATGATACCCACTTTCGCCTCACCGGCTGTGATAACACCGGGACAGTTGGGTCCGACAAGCCGGGTAGGCGTACCCAGCATATAGTTTTTCACTTTCACCATGTCCTGGACAGGAATGCCTTCCGTGATACAAACCACCAGTTCAATACCGGCATCTGTGGCTTCCATGATGGCATCAGCAGCAAATGTTGGCGGAACAAAAATGATACTCACATTCGCACCGGTTTGTTTTACGGCATCCGCTACGGTATTGAATACGGGTCTGTCCAGGTGTACGGTTCCTCCTTTATTGGGAGTAACGCCACCTACCACATTGGTTCCATATTCGATCATTTGTGTTGCATGAAAAGTTCCTTCTGTTCCGGTAAATCCCTGAACGATGACTTTTGATTGTTTATTGACTAATACTGCCATGGGAAATGTTTCAGATGTTTTGAAATTCGCGGCAAAAATAGGTTAAAACAGACTAGGGTTTGCCGAAAAAAGGGTAAAGTTTGCAGATTTTTACCAGAGAAAGCCCCTGATACAGGTTTACCGAAAGTATTGCGAATACGCAAAATTCAGGCTCCCCCAATAGTAATCAAGCGCATTGGCCGGATCCTTTTCCGAAGCCTGCCAATAAGCACAACTTATCCGGTAGACACCCGGATGTCTTTCCGCCACTATCCGGCCTCTTTTATCGGTCTGTAAACGGATCGACTGCCAGCCTTTACCCGGAATCTGGTAGGTAACCTTAACCCAGGCCCGGGCAAGAGGTTTTCCTTTAAACAGTATCCGGAATCTTTCCATAACCGGTCCCTCTTTCCATCCCGGGCGGGGAACGGCATTCGGGTTTTCTTCGGGGATGATATCCAAAAGCAGCTTACTGGGTTGGGTACAGGCATTCGTCAGAACCTCGCTTACCTGTAACAGGGTTTTCAAACTTTCCTGAACCCGGATGCTTATCTCCTTTTTTGGAGAAATGCCATTTGCTCCGTTCGGGAGATTCCCAGTAATGTCTTCACTGGCAAGCCATTTTACCAATGAGTCCTGGAGGAGGGTAACCGGTTCCCGGCTTTCCTGTAATACAATCATATGGGTACCAGCCTCCTGCAGGGGAAGGGCTATTGAATCGCGGTTGGGATCCGGTAATAGGTCCTCAATGGAACGGATGGTTCCGTCCGGTCGATAGTGCAGAAATGTTTTGATCGGGTTAACGGGTAACTCTTCTGATGATGCGATTCTTTTCTGAAGCGAATCCATCCGGATATAAGCCATTTCGCGAATGGAATAAAAAAATCGTTGGGGAACCAGCCAGTGATCCTGTGCCATCGAAGGGAGAGATGCAAAAGCAAAAAGAAAAAGGACTGTTATCTTATACATCAGACGGCTTTGTAGGGTTACAGCGTAAATCAAATCTGGAATAATGGATCAGGTTGCTGCTCGTAAAAAGGTTTCTTGTTTAAATATACTCAATAGTTGGTCAATGCTGGTCCTGGATCAGACACAAAAAAACCGGATCTGGGATCCGGTTGGTAACATTCCTTTCTAAACAATTAATGATGTCTGCGAATTTGTCTGGCAGCTCTTTTCATGGGATGTTTTACACCATCCCCTTTCAGGTCTTTTGCATCTGATTTCATGTCTTTTTTGTCTGATCTGATATCAGCTGTCAGATTTTTGGCTTCAGCCTTGTCGCCTTCCTTTAATTCGGCTTTACGTGCGGCTTTGTCTTTTCTTACATCCCGCATGTCTTTGCGAAGATCTTTCATGTCTGATTTCTTATCAGTTGTGGTTGCACTGGTTTGTGCCATTGCTGATACAGAAAAGATGAGTGCTGCCATGGAAGCAAAAATGATTTTTTTCATACAATTTTTTTTGTGGTTAAGATGAATATAAGACCACAGAATATTCAAAAGGTTTAGCCGGCTTTTCATTTTTGCAACTTTTTATAATTTATAAAAGGCCTTGCTGTCTTTTCCGCTGGCAGAATTTACCCGTAGAAAATAGGGGCCATGGTATAATGACTCGGTGGGTAGTTCAAAAACATTGTTCCCTTTCAATAATTGTTTTTTAACCGTGTATTTAACCGTTCCATAGATATCGAAAATGGAAATCTCCACTTCGGTATTTGCCAGGCTGCTGTAGATGGTCGTTACCATCCGGGTGATTACCGGGTTGGGATTGATACTCAGGATCTTCACCACATTGGGTGTGTTTTGCGCATTGCTGGAACTATCCTGTACCATTACCGGGTTACAGGTCTGGGCTTCACAACCATACAAGGTTCTTACCATCAGACATGTGTTATAGATCCCCTGGTAAGGGAATTCCTTTACTGGTTTGATCTCATTTCCGGAGAGTACCGTATTGTCACCGAATTTCCAGATCCGCTGAATAATACTATCGCCGGTTTGCGCAACGGATAAACTGCTGTTGAACTGAACTTTTTTCAGACTGATCCTTTCAGAACTGAAAACAGCTTTTACCTCGCAGTTTATTTGATCGATAGAAACGGTGTCAGCGTATTTGCTTTCACAACCGGTCTTTGTTTTAATATACAGGTATACTGTAAACCTTCCTGTCCGGGAATAATGGTGAACCGGGTTGATGGTATTGCCCTGAAGCGGTGTGGTGTTGTCTCCAAAAAACCAAATCCTGCTTTGAATACTGTCCTGCTCAGAACTGGCATGCGAAGCACTGCTGGTAAAAGATACCTGTCCATTGTGTACCTGGTAGCTAAAGAATGCTTTACAAACTGAATTGGTCGGTTTCGGCTGTATGATTACGTTTGCCACATATTTGCTTTCACAGCCATTTTTTGTTTTGATCACCAGATAGACGGGATAGGATCCGGGTTTTGTATAGGAATAGAAAGGAGCAATGACGTTTCCTCCCAGCGATACCGTATGACTGCTATCCGTATAATACCAGGTTCTGCTGATGATGCTGTCTGTTTCAGAAGCGGCTTTGGATCCTTCGCTGTTGAAATAAATGGTTGAATCCTTAATGCTGTAAGTGAAATATGCTTTGCAGGTTGTGGGTGTTATCTGTGGCCGGATCACAACGGGACTGCTATACTTGCTTTCACAACCCCCTTTTGTTTTGATCACCAGATAAACTGGATACGTACCTGGTTTGCTGCACTGATAGGATGGGGCAATAATATTCCCGCCTAAGGAAACAGAAGTGCTGCTATCACTGTAATACCAGGTGCGGCTGATAATACTGTCTGTCTCAGAACTTCCCCTGGACCCCTCACTGTTAAACCGGACAGTAGAATCCTTGATCGAGTAGGTGAAGTAGGCTTTACAATTTGCAGGTGGAAGGCTGGCAGTCGAATCGGTCAGTGTGAAATCAAAACAATATTTACTCTCGCAACCCGATTTGGTTTTGATATACAAACAGGCCGTATATTTTCCGGCTTTCTGATAGGTATGCGATGGATCCAAACGGTTACCTTCCAAAGGAACTGTGGAATCCCCGAATAACCAGTATCTGTTGAGGATGCTGTCTCCCTGGGGCGCGGAAGAATTACTGCTATTGAATTT
>JAGWTX010000152.1 GCA_028875955.1 Bacteroidota bacterium
TCGTATAACCAATTGCGCGCCATGATGGCGATCACCAAAGCCAGCTTGCGTGCCATCTTCAGAAGTCCATCCGCCGTTATCTTCAGTATCGCATTCCCGCTCATATTTATCCTTGTATTTGGCTTTATCGGGAGTGGTGGCAGGGTTTCTGTAAATGTGGCTTTTGCAAAAAATGCGGATACCTCCAATCAGATCTACAAAGTGATCAGGAATATCGCCGGTATCAATGCGGTCAACAAATCAGAGGAGGAAGTGAGGGAAGACCTCGAAAAGGGGAGGATCACCGCGATCATCGATATCCAGAAATCAGGGCTAACCAATCCTCCCTATAAGATTAGCCTGGTAAGTTCTGAAGCAGTAAACCCCCAAAACATACAGGTATTGCAATCCATACTGAATGCGGTGATTGCTGCGATCAACCAGAAAAATTATGCCGGTGCACCCACGATTGCCATCATCAGTAATACGGTTCAGAAGATCCCGGGGCGCATTTACCGTACCATTGATTTCATCCTGCCGGGGCAACTGGGTTTTTCCCTGTTGAGTTCAGGTGTTTTTGGGGTGGCTTTTCTTTTCTTTAACCTTCGTCAGCAACTGGTGTTGAAAAGATTTTATGCAACGCCTATCAGGCGTTCCTATATCGTATTGGGAGAAGCATTGAGCCGGGTGATTTTTCAGATGCTTACCGCAATAATTGTTATCGGTGTTGGCCATTTTGTATTCAAGTTCACACTGGTTCATGGCTTTGTGACTTTTCTGGATATCATGGTACTCAGCTTTATTGCATTGATACTCTTTATGGGGTTCGGTTTTATTGTGAGCAGTGTTGCCAAAAGCGAAAGCACCATTCCACCCTTTGCCAATATTATCACCCTTCCCCAGTTTTTGCTGGCGGGAACATTTTTTTCCATTGATGCATTTCCCTCCTGGCTGCAACCCCTCTGCCGGATCTTGCCGCTCACGCATTTCAATAATGCGATGCGCAATATCGCTTTCGAAGGAGCCAGTCTGGCAGGTAGCAGCAAGGAATTGCTGGTACTCGGGATCTGGACGGTGGTGGTTTATGCCGTTGCTTTTAAAACCTTTAAATGGGAATAATCCATGCGATTGCTTAGATTTTTTATCATCAGTTGTTTGTCCTTGTTTGCGATTGCGGCTTTGATTGGTATACTCCTGCCATCAACGGTATTGGTATCCAGGGCAGTTGATATTGCAGCACCCAAAGAAGTGATTCGGCCCTATGTTGATTCTATTCAAAACTGGAAGACCTGGATGGAAGGAATGGATCAGGCAGCAGTTTCGATATCTTCCTATGCAAAAGCAGATCTTGCCGGTACAGAAGTGACCCTTACCAGTATATCCGATTCAACCCTTGTATCGGAATGGAAGGCCAGGAATGGCACCGTGCAGGTCAGTACCGTACGGTTTATTTCAGATACGGCTCATCAGGTCACCGTTGTCCAATGGCAGTTTGTGCAAAAGCTGAAATGGTATCCCTGGGAAAGACTGGGTTCCATGATGAATGATAAGATCCTGGGTACGATGATGGAAAAAAACCTGAATAAGCTCAAATCTCTTTGTGAACACAAAGAATAGACAACTGCCTATCCGTTGCGGCTTGTTATTTTGGCCAATAGCAAACGGATCACTTCATAAATCCGCTGCAGTTCTTCCTCCGTGATGCAATAGGGTGGCATCAGGTAGACCGTATTCCCCAATGGCCGCAGATAAACACCTTCCGCCAAAGCCAGATCCGTAATCATGGGACTCAGGTTATTCAGGTATTCATCTTTTCCCTGCGCGATCTCGAAAGCCAGTATGGTGCCCAACTGTCTGAGCTGTTTTAGCTGGGGGTAGCTTTTTAGTTCAGTTGCAAAAACCTGATTGCTTTCGCTGATCCGGTCGATGCTCAACGCACAATCTGTATTCTCTAACAGATCCAAACTGGCCAGCGCAGCTGTACAGGCGATCGGGTTGGCGGTAAACGAGTGACCGTGGAAAAAAGTCTGGTATTTGTCATCGGTTACATAGGCCTGGTAGATGCTGTCGTTACAGGCAGTAATACCCAATGCCATCGTGCCGCCGGTTAAACCCTTGCTCAGGCAAATGATATCGGGTGATTGGGCCAGGTAACTGCTGGCAAACAGTTTCCCTGTTCTGCCAAAACCCGTCATCACTTCATCAGCAATACAGATGATCCCGGCATCCCTTATGTTGCTCATCAACATATCCATGGGTTTGGCATCATACATCTTCATACCACCCGCACCCTGTACCAGGGGTTCATAGATAAAGGCAGCAATGGTATCACCCTGTTCTGCAATCAGGTTTTGCAGGGATTGAATATTGTCGGTAGTAGGGGTGTCTATAAAGAGCACTTCAAACAAGAGGTCATGAAAAGCGAGGGTAAAAACGCTTCTGTCGCTCACACTCATTGCGCCGAATGTGTCTCCATGATAGGCATTGCGGAAAGCCAATATCTTATTCCGTTGGGGCTGCTTCTGGTTCCACCAAAACTGGATGGCCATTTTCAAAGCCACTTCTGTGGATGTTGAACCGTTGTCGCTGTAAAAGACCCTGGAGAAATTGCCGGGTAATTTGGGTAGGATCCTTTCGGCGAGTGCCACAGCCGGTTCGTGTGTAAAACCGGCAAAGATCACCTGTTCCAATTCCAGGGCCTGTTGGTAAATTTTTTCGGCAATATAAGGATGTGCGTGGCCATGCAGGGTAACCCACCAGCTGCTGATGGCATCGATATAGGTTTGCCCGTTTTCTCCGTATAACAGGCTTCCCCTGGCTTTTACGATGGGTATGGGATGGGGACGGTTCTTTTGCTGGGTGAAGGGGTGCCAGATTACGGCATGATCTCTTGCTGCTAAATTCATACTGCAAAAATAACCCGCACAGATGGATCTTGTTTACTGGTTCCGGAGGAAAATCAGGTTTCGCTGAATACCTGAAAATTTTGCTCGTTTCAGGGGGGAATGTTTACAAAGTTCCCGAAAGGTTTCTTCCTGCATGTTTTCCCATTCGGCAGTGGTCAGATTCAGGATGCCCGGGATGGGTTGAAAGGCGGGTTCAGTGGTAGGCTTACTAAACCGGTTCCAGGGGCAAACATCCTGGCAGGTATCACAACCAAACATCCAGTTTTCAAATTTCCCCTTCAGCTGGTCGGGTATCAATGCCTCTTTCAGCTCAATGGTATAATAGCTGATACATTGACTGCCATTGATCACTTTGGCATCCAGAATGGCACCCGTCGGACAGGCATCCATACATTTCCGGCAACTTCCGCAATAGTCTTTGGCAATGGGATCGTCGTATACGAGGGGCAGGTCTACTATCAATGTGGCGATAAAGTAAAAGGACCCCGAACCCTTATTGATCAGGTTCCCGTTTTTCCCAATCCATCCCGCCCCGCTTTTGACGGCCCAGCTTCTTTCGAGGACCGGTGCGGAATCCACAAAGCCCCTTCCCTGGATGTCACCGATTTCGTCCCTGAGGATGCCAAGAAATTCCTTTAGTTTTTTTCGGATCACTTCATGATAATCTTTTCCGTAGGCATACTTGGCAATGCGGTGACTATCTGGTGATTGCGTTTCTTTCGGAAAATAGTTTTGTAAAACCGTAATAACAGATCGGGCACCCGGAACCAGTTTCCCGGGATCAATCCTTAGCTCAAAATGGTTTTCCATATACTGCATACCCCCTTGCATGGAATTTCGTAACCAGTTTTCCAGTCGTTTCGCATCCTCATCCAGTTTTTCCGCCTTGGCAATGCCACAATAAAAAAAGCCCAGTTCTTGGGCTGTTCTTTTTATAAATGCCGTATTTTTTTCAAGGTTTGTCAAAGGCTGTTCAGGCTGGGTTACTTACAATTGCCGGGTAATTGTGCATCGATCGTTTTCTTGATCTCCGAATAAATGTCCATGGGTTCTTCTTTCAGGTTACCCCTGGTGACAAAGATACAGGCATAATGATGGCAGCGGTCGATCAGGGGCCAGGTTCCTTCAAAACCGGGACTGGCCATCACACTAGCCTTGCCTTCGGTATCTGTTTTGAGAATCCATTCTCCAAAACCGTAGGCCTGCTCTTTCATGATGGGAGGCGCATACCTGATCATGTCAGGGGTGGTATGCAGGGTTTCCATTTCAGCAACCGATTGTTCGCTCAGGATCCTTTTCCCGTTGAAAATGCCTTTATTCAGGATCATTTGCAGAAAGTTCATATAGTCGCTGGCGGTGGAAACGGCTCCAAAAGAAGGATCGGGTGCATTGAAACTGGAGAAGCTGGTATTCCGCATCATGAGGGGTCGGGTAATCTTTTCCTGCATCAGTTGTTCAAAGCTTCTTCTTGCCACAATTTCTATGATACGGGCAGCGATGCTGTAGCCAACATTGCTATACCGGAACAGAAGCGAGGGATTGGATTCGATTTCTCTTTTGGCTGCAAAATCTGCCACTTCCTCTTCGAGGCTGGCATATTTTTTATTCCGGAAATGATTGATATTCCGGGAGGGGTCTGCCTTGATCCCGGTAAGCTGTGCCAGACAATCCCGAAGGGTGATGAATCCCTTCATATACGTATTGAAAATCGGAATGTATTTGCCCACCTTATCATCCAGGGAGACTTTACCCTGGTCTACATAAGTCATGACCAATGCAGCGGTCAGCCATTGGCTGCTGGCACCGATCGGCACCTGCGTTTTCACATTGAATTCTTTGCCCAGGGATTTCTGGTAAACCATCTTGTCATTCGCATAAATCATCACAGCCACATTGCCGCCAAAGGATTTCTGAGCGGATGCGAGTTGCTGGTCGATACCCGTAAAATTGCCCTGGGCCTGAACGGACTGTAAGAATAGCAGCGTAATGAATACTGTACTGACTTTTACGCAGTTAGGGAAGGCGAAAACAGACATAATATCCGATTTTTTGGGTTGGATTAAGGTTTGTACAGGTTTTAAAGTTATCTGAAAATTTGCGTTCGGGGTGGGAATTATTAGCCGGTAAATACCCGCTCCATCCGCAAAATTTCTGATCAACGCTAAAAACTACACAATATGAATCTGAACAATTATACCATCAAAGCGCAGGAAACCATACAGGCTGCCCAGCAGGTAGCTTTTAATCTGGGTAATCCCAACATAGAGACCAATCACTTGCTGAAAGCGTTGCTTGCGGATAAGGATAGTCCTGTTGAGTTTCTGTTAAAAAGAAACAATGTGAATGTTGGTTTCACAGAGACCAAGGTAGATGAGAGCCTGGCCAAATTACCCAAAATTCAAACCGGTGAACCGGCACAAAACATCAGTCGTGACCTCAACACTGTTTTCCTGAAAGCCAATTCGGTTTTGAAGGAATTCAAAGATGAATTTATCAGTACCGAACATTTATTACTGGCATTGCTTCAGGTAAATGATGATACGGCCAAGACATTAAAGGCAGCGGGTCTGACTGAGAAAGGGCTGATAACTGCGATCAAGGATCTCCGGAAAGGGAACACCATACAATCACAGACACAGGAAACCCAGTTGAATATGCTGAACAAATTTGCCAAGAACCTGAATGAATTGGCAAGACAGGGTAAACTGGATCCGGTTATCGGAAGAGATGAAGAAATCAGGAGAACACTCCATATCCTTACCAGAAGAACCAAGAATAACCCCATACTTGTGGGTGAACCCGGGGTTGGTAAGACTGCGATCGTGGAAGGTCTTGCCATGCGGATCATCAACGGTGATGTGCCCGATAATCTCCGCACCAAAACCATTTTTGCGCTGGATATGGGGCAGTTGATCGCCGGTGCCAAGTATAAAGGGGAATTCGAGGAAAGATTGAAAGGCGTTGTGAAAGAGATCTCAGAAAGCGACGGGGAACTCATCCTGTTTATTGATGAGATCCACACATTGATCGGTGCGGGTGGTGGGGAAGGTGCCATGGATGCCGCCAATATCCTGAAACCTGCACTTGCCAGGGGAGAATTGAGGGCGATTGGTGCCACAACCCTGAATGAGTACCAGAAATATTTTGAAAAAGACAAGGCGCTGGAACGCAGGTTCCAGAAAGTGATGATCGATGAGCCCAGCATGGAGGATGCGATTTCCATTCTGCGGGGATTGAAAGACCGCTATGAAACCCACCACCATGTCAGGATCAAAGATGAAGCCATCATTGCGGCTGTGGAGTTGTCCAGCCGGTATATGACCGATCGTTTTCTTCCGGATAAAGCCATTGACCTGATCGATGAGAGTGCCGCCAAACTGCGCCTGGAAATGAATTCCATGCCGGAAGA
>JAGWTX010000153.1 GCA_028875955.1 Bacteroidota bacterium
GCTTCGGTTTCCGTACCCTTCCAGTTGTATTTTGGCCCCAGTGATTACAATATCCTCAAGAACCAGGCCCCTGATATGGATAAGATCGTCAATCTGGGAAGAGACCTGTATTCATTTGTTCGTCCGATCAACAAATACATTATTATGAATGTGTTTGATTTTTTTGGCGGATTTGTGAAGAATTATGGATGGGTGGTATTATTGCTGACACTGTTTATCAGGCTGGTTACCGCCCCATTGACTTATACCAGTTACCTGAGCGGGGCCAAAATGAAAGTATTGCGTCCCGAACTGGATACACTGAAAAAGAAATTTGGCAGCGATCAGCAGGGTTTTGCCATGGAACAGATGAAACTGTTCCGGGAAGCGGGAGTCAATCCGCTGGGAGGTTGTATACCGGCTATTCTGCAAATCCCCATCTTCTTTGCGCTGTATAGTTTCTTCAATACCAATATCGCGCTGAGAGGACAGAACTTTTTGTGGGCAAAGGATTTGTCATCCTTTGATAGCATTGCACACCTGCCTTTTTCCATTCCGGCTTACGGGGATCATGTGAGTTTGTTTACCATTACAGCGGTAGCAACCAGCTTTCTGATTTCAATCTACAATATGAGTATGACGCCAACACAGGATAATCCTGCCTTGAAGTACATGCCCTATATTTTCCCGTTCATGCTGTTATTTATCTTTAACAGGCTCCCTTCAGCGCTTACCTGGTACTATACCGTATCCAACCTGATCACTTTAGGTTTGCAGTTTGTGATCCAGACCTATATCATCGACCATGATAAGATCCTGGCGAAAATCGATCTGAAACGAAAAGCACCCAAAACAAAAACCAAATGGCAGGAACGGTATGATCAGATGATGGAAAGCCAGAAAAAGCTCCAGGACCTGAAAAACAAAACCTCCAACAAAAAATAAAGGATCCCAAACGTTAGGAGTTATCCAAATTTTAAAGCCTTGCAGGTATTGCAGGGCTTTTTAATTATCTTGAAGATCTATTCAGTATCCTAAATTACAATTATGAAGCTTTTATACATAGGCATAGTCATTTTTTTAGCCGGGGTGTTCCCGGTAAAGGCGCAGATCAGGGTAGTGGCAGATTGTGCCATCACCTATGCCATCAGTGCTGACGAGTCCGGTGCCAATAAGGAAATCAATGAATCGCTGCAGTCCAGCACGAAAACGGTTTATATCAAGGGGAATGAAAGCCGTACGGATCTGGTAAGTCCCTCCTTCACCCAATCCCTGATCTATAATAAAGCAACGGGCGCTGCTGTGATCCTGCGGGAGTTTGGCAACAATAAATTTATGACCAGGCTTGACCACGCAAAATGGCTGGAAGAGAATAAGAAATATGAAGGAATGACGGTTACCCTGCCTGGTACTGAAACAAAAACCATCCTGGGGTATGAATGCAGGAAGGGTATGATACAATTAAAGGATGGCTCTTCATTTGTACTGTATTACGCCACTGCCATCGTTCCTTCCGTAAAAGAATTTGAATACCAGTTTAAAGATATTCCCGGGTTTGTTTTAGAGTTTGAATCACAGGAAGCAGACGGAAAGAAGATAAAATATACCGCTACAAAAATCAATATGAGTCCTGTTCCAGCCTCAAAATTTGATATACCCACAAGCGGATACAGGCTGTTGAATTAACCAGGTTAACCGGAAAATTAGTGTTGAGGAGGTGCCGGGGTGGTAAACTTCGGCGCTTTTACTTTGAATTTGTAGGGATAGATATAGGTCGTATTCCCGTTATCATAGCGAAGCATGGAGTTTACTACAGAACCGGTACTGGTTTCGCTGGATTTATTGAAAAACTGGGGTCCTCTGTATTGGAGACTGTTTTTCAGGGAAGCAAAACTGAGACCTTTGTGAGCGAGTGAACTCAGGTTTTTCAAAGAGTATTTGCTGGAACTTTTGGTTTTCTCATCCGCAATACCCGTGAATGAAAATGCAGCAAATGCCACATGTATACCCATCGCTAGAAGGGCAACAACACTGGCTTTTTTTATGGTATGCTGAAATTTCATTTGTTCAAAAATAGACAATTCTTAATAAATAGACAATTATACTTTTATTAACAAACGTTAATAAATCAAAAAAGTTACCAAAAACAGCAAAAAAACTCACTTTTTATCCTAAATTGTATAAACCTAATAGCCAATGCGAGAAAATCCGTACCGCGAAGACCGCGAAGAGCTAAAAGAACTACTCCGGCAATATCAGAATCTCAAGAACGGCAGAACCCACTCTTTTCTGGAAGAAGACGCTTTTGAGCGAATCATTGATCATTTTGACGAAAAAGATGATCTTCCCGAAGCATTGGAAGCCGCAGATATTGGCTTATCCCAATTTCCCTATTCCTCCCAGTTGATGATCAAAAGGGCAGACCTGCTGCTGGCAAGTCGTAAATACAAAGAGGCATTGGATGTATTGGAAACGGCTGAATTATTTGACAGCAGTGATTTGAATCTCTATATCCTGAAAACGGATGCCTATCTGGCTTTGGACCAACAGGCCAAGGCCGTGGAATTGCTGGAAGCCGCTTTATTATTGTTTGAAGGGGAGGAGAAGATCGATCTTCTTTTCGAACTGGCGGATGTGTATGATGATTATGAAGAGTTTGATAAGGTTTTTGATTGTCTGAAACTGATCCTCGAAGCGGAGCCCAATAATGAGGAAGCCTTATATAAAATCTGTTTCTGGACCGATTTTACCGGCAGGAATGAAGAAAGTATCCGCTTGCATCAGCAGATCATCGAAGAGTTCCCCTTCAGCGAATTGGCCTGGTTCAATCTGGCCGCCGCTTACCAGGGTTTGAAGCTTTATGAGAAATCCATCGATGCTTATCAATATGCCGTAGCCATTGATGAGAAATTCGATTATGCCTACCGCAATATGGGGGATGCCTATCTGCGTCTCCGCAAATACAAGGAAGCCATTGAAGTACTTGAAAAAGTGCTGGAGCTCACAAGACCCGAGGATGTGATCTATGAAGCCATCGGGCATTGTTACCATCGTATGGAAAACTATGCGCAGGCCCGTTTCCATTATAAAAAGGCCGTACACCTGAATCCGGACGACAGTAAACTCCATTATAAGATTGCAGTTACCTATATGCTGGAAGAACAGTGGCAATCCGCTGTAAAACAGTTGGAGAATGCCATGCGTATTCACAGGTCTGTTCCGGAATACAATCTTGCGATGGGAGAATGCAAGATGCATCTGAACCAGTTCAAGGATGCGATACAATACTTCGGAACGGTTGTCAGGCACAAAACCAAGAATGTTGCCGGATGGGAAGCCCTGATCAGATGCCTGATCAAAGCTGAATTCTATGATGAGGGCCTCGAGCAATGTGCGGCTGCAAAAAAAGCCACCGATGATAAGCCGGTCTTCCTGTTTTATCAAAGTACGATATTGTTTGCCCAGGGAAAAACCAAGGAAGCACTCCTGAAACTGGAAATGGCTATGGATAAAGCACCGAGACTGCTCAAGAAATTTGTGGATCTCAATCCCTCCATTTTGCAAAACAGCCAGGTGGTGGATATCGTGGCCCGGTATAAGAAGGGCAAAAAAATCTAAGCTTTTGCAAAGTGCATAAAAGGGAATCCGACACTCGCAGGATTAACCTATTTTTGCGGCGGAAAAAATGCCAGCTCTATGAATTTTAATTTATCCCAGATCCCTGTCCGTACCTCTCAGCCCAGAACATCCGGTATTACCATGGTAATGGACAAAGGTCTCAGCATTAACGAGGTTCACAATTTTTTTGATGTCTGTGGGCCTCATGTGGATGTCGTAAAATTGGGTTTCGGAACTTCCTTTGTAACCCCGAACCTGCGTGAAAAAATTGAAGTATACCACTCCTATAATGTTCCCATATACTTTGGTGGCACTTTGTTTGAAGCATTTCTGATCAGAAACCAATTTGAAGATTATATAGCAGTATGTAAGGATTTTGGAATTACCTATGTTGAAGTAAGTGATGGTTCCATCAGCATTCCCCATGCGGAGAAGTGCGGATATATTGAAAAACTGACCAAACATGCCACTGTTTTAAGTGAAGTGGGAAGCAAAGATGCCACGCACATCATTCCACCCTATAAATGGATAGAACAGATGCGGGCTGAGCTGGAAGCCGGTTCTTCCTATGTAATTGCCGAAGCGAGAGAAGCGGGTAACGTGGGTATCTACCGTGGTAGCGGGGAGGTGAGAGAAGGACTTGTTCAGGAAATCCTTACCCAGATTCCGGAAGAAAAGATCATCTGGGAAGCACCGCAGAAAGCGCAGCAATTGTATTTTCTGGAACTGATCGGTTGTAATGTGAATCTGGGAAATATCGCTCCCAATGAAGTGATCCCACTGGAAGCCATGCGTATCGGTTTGCGGGGAGATACTTTTGAACTTTATCTCAACAAAAAATAATCCATGCCCTGTTTTGGTCTGCTGGGTTATCCTTTGTCGCATTCTTTTTCACAGCAGTATTTTACGGAAAAGTTTGCCAGGCTGGGGTTAACCGGTTATGTCTATGAGAATTTTTCCCTCCCCGATATTCATGAATTGAACCAAATCCTGGCTGATCGCAAGGACCTGCTGGGTTTTAATATCACTATTCCGTATAAAAAACAGATCATCGAATTCCTGCAGGAAACTTCTCCTGTTGTTGCAGAGATCAACGCCTGCAACTGTGTAAGGATCCAAGATGGGAAATTGAAGGGTTATAATACCGATGTCATTGGTTTTGAAGCCTCATTAGCTCCATTTCTCAAACCCCATCATACAAGGGCGCTGATCCTGGGTACAGGGGGTGCTTCTGCGGCAGTAGAGTATGTGTTGCGGAAATCAGGGATCGGATATACCAATGTTTCCAGAACAGCTTCCCCTAAGGGAATTACCTATCAGGACATTACAAAAGACCTGATGGAATCCCATTACCTCATCATCAATACAACTCCTTTGGGTATGTTTCCGAATATAGCTGAGGCGCCGGATATACCTTATCAATTCCTGGGTTCGCGTCACCATTTATATGACCTGATCTATAATCCAATCGAAACCCTGTTTCTGGCAAAGGGGAGAAGCCAGGGTGCAACTGTACAGAACGGACAGGAAATGCTGGTACTACAGGCGGAAGAGAGTTGGCGGATATGGAACAGCTAAAGGATTTTAGATATCAGTAGCGGCATTGCTGAGCTTTTTAAGTACATCTTCCGGCAGCTGCATTTTCTTTTTCTGTGAATAATCATAACAAAGCATACCTGTTTTGGCTTTAGCTGCCAGTGTCCAGACCTCATCGTTTCTGACTTCCATTTTATAAAACAGATCGAATCCGAGTTTGTCAAAATCGGCAGCTGTTACAGATATCTTTACGATATCCCCGTAATTCAGTTCTTTTTTGAATTCAATGGCAACATCGGTCATGATCAATCCCACATCCCCGATCGATAATTCTTCATAGCCATGTGAAAGGAGAAACTGTTGTCTCGCTTCCTGGATCAAGGAAAGAAAGCTATCATTTCCCACATGCCCCCCATAATTGAGATCCGTTACACGGATGGTGATATCCATAGAGAAATGCCAGACTTCGGGAAGCGCTATTTTTATCCGGTTCATAGGTCTTTTGTTTGGAGATACTGTATCAGTTTATCAACGGCTTTTTTTCGGTGACTATAATTGTTTTTTTCATCCATCGTCATTTCGGCAAAACGTTTTGAGGCCCCATCCGGAATAAAGACCGGGTCATAGCCAAAACCCTGTAACCCTTTTTGGTCAGTCGCGATACTGCCTTCACAAATCCCCTCGAATAAGGTTTCCCTGCCATCCAGTATCAGGGAAATTACGGTTCTGAATCTTGCTGACCTGTCTGATTTTCCTTCCAGGTTCTTTAGTAGCAGGTCAATGTTTTGCTGAAAGTCCCTTCCTTCACCTGCGTAGCGTGCGCTTTTGACCCCCGGAGCCCCATTTAGGGAAACTACTTCCAGCCCGGTATCTTCACTGAAACAATGCTGATCTGTCATTTGATAAATAGTCCGGGATTTTTCAGAGGCATTGGCTTCCAGTGTTTCATGGGGTTCGGGTATGTCAATGGTAATGCCCGCTTCCTGTAAAGTGATGATGGCAAAATCATTTCCGATGACAGACCTGATTTCTGCAATTTTATGTTCATTGTTTGTTGCGAATATCAATTGTGTTTTCATTCCATTTTTCTTTAGAGATCTGGTATAGGACATGTTTTTCCAAATAATGACCGGGTGCTATTT
>JAGWTX010000154.1 GCA_028875955.1 Bacteroidota bacterium
CCCGGCGCACGGTAAGGGTTACTCCCATTATACGTGGCATAGCGGTTGAATAACTGTACGGTTTTTTCATTGGTAAAATGACCGGCATTCACCTGATGAAGCGTATGAAACAAATAAGGCCAGCGCAGGGTTTTTATCGCATCCCATACAGGGCTTTTTACAAAAGTCTTCCATTTGTGAAGCGAATGGGTCAGAAAGATTTTTCCGATATGCTGGTAGATTTTTTCAGACCGGTTGAGATAACTGGCCAATGCGTTTTCAGACTCACCCAGTTTCGTTGTCAGTTCCCCTGAAAATGCTTCCCGGTCTGCATAGGCGTGGATTCTTGTGCCGTCTTCATAAAAATATTCGCAACTGATGGGCACCCGGGTGTAAGAAAAATAATCTTCGATGGGTTCATCAGCCAACTGAAAAAGTGCTTCGATGTGCTGCGGCTGTGTGAAAAGACTGGGACCCGCATCAAACTGATAGCCATCCTGTTCAAAATGGCTGAGCTTTCCGCCCGGATAGGCGTTTTTTTCAAAAACGGTCACATCCATCCCCTGCACCGCCAACCGGATGGCACTGGCCAGTCCGCCGATACCGGCACCAATAACGACTGCTTTGGGCTGTTGATTCATTTTTCAAAAATAGGCTTTGTCAGGCCAAAAGTCTTTGCAACCACCATTGTTGCATTTTGGGAAAAGCGATATGAAACCAGGGGGTATACCATTCCGGATTTTTTTGAAGGGATGCCTGGATGGCTTCCATGGATTGAAAGGTATAGTTACTGACTTCAGCCGGATCGGGTAATATCGGCCCGTTATAGGTTCCTACAAAAACATGATCAAACTCGTGTTCGGTAAGCCCATTGTCAAAATCAGCCTTGTACACAAAATCAAAAACTTTCTGGAGTTCTGTTTCAAAACCCATTTCTTCCTTCAACCGGCGATTGGCAGCGGTCAGGGTATCTTCTTCGGGCCGGGGGTGACTGCAGCAACTATTGGTCCACAATCCGCCGCTGTGGTATTTTGTACTGGCTCGCTGTTGTAGCAGCATGTTCCCATGATCATCAAACACAAAAACACTGAAAGCACGGTGGAGCAGCGCTTTTTCATGGGCTTCCATTTTCTCCATCGTACCCAGTACCCGGTCTTTTGTATCAACTAATATTACCTGCTCCATGAAAAAAGAACTAAAAAGTTTACAATAAATTCAACTGGCTACGGATGCCAGCCTTCGCAACAATAACCATTTTCCCGTAATCGGGTATCCTTATCCTGTCTTCCAGTATGCTTTGCGGTGGCAGTTTTTTTATTTTTTTAAACAGGGAGAGATAATATTTATAGGCAACATACACACCAAATCTTGCTTTGGCAGGCAATTTCACAATTCCCGAAAAGGCATTGTCAAAATCATCCTGGATATCTTTTTCGATGGATGCTTTCTCATGAACCGTAAAATTCCTGAAATCACATTCAGGGAAATAGGTCCTGTCGAGCCTTTCATAATCTGCCTTCAGGTCACGCAAAAAATTTACTTTCTGAAATGCTGCACCCAGGCTTCTGGCAAAAGGTTTGAGTTCTTCGTATAAGGCGGTATTCCCTTCACAAAACACAAACAGACACATGAGACCCACCACTTCGGCACTGCCATAGATATATTCTTCATAACCTGCCCTGTCATAGCTTCGTTTATCCAGGTCCAATTCCATACTATACAGAAATGCATCGATCAAAGACCTGTCGATGGAATATTGGTTAACCGTCAGCTGGAAGCTGTGTAAGATCGGATTCAGGCTGATCCCCCTGTCGAGAGCCAGGTAAGTGGCTTCTTTGAATTCTGCCAATAAAGCCGCTTTGTCGTGTCCATGAAAGGTATCTACGATTTCATCTGCAAAACGGACAAAACCATACACATTATAGATCGGCTTACGCAGATCCTTGTGTAACAGGTTGATGGCCGAAGAAAAACTGGTACTGTATTTCTCGGTAGTTATCCTGCTGCACGCCTGGCTCACTTCATGAAACAGGTTCATCATGTTGGTTAATTTATAAAATTTACTAACTTATTTCGTTGCTACAAACGGAAGCCCTGTCACTTTCCGAAATGTCTGACCACTTCCCCTGCCACCACTTCCCCACTGATCAGGCTGGGCGGAACACCGGGCCCGGGAACTGTCAGCTGACCGGTATAAAACAGGTTGGCCACTTTTTTACTCCGGCAGGATGGTTTTAAAACAGCTGTTTGTAGCAAAGTGTTCGCCAAACCATAGGCATTTCCTTTAAAAGAATGGTATTCACTGATAAAATCGCTGGTAGAAAAGGATTTTTTGTAAATAACCGCGTCTTTGACAGAAGTACCTAAGTGTTTTTCAAGCCTGTTCATCAACAGTTCATAATACTGTTCCCTTATGGATTCCGTATCGTTGGTCAAACCGGCTGCTACCGGTATCAACAGGAACAGATTCTCACATCCTTCCGGAGCCACAGTGGGATCCGTTACCGATGTGGCGCTCATATAAAACAGGGGATCTGAAGGCCATTCCCGGGTTGTATAGATTTCTTTCCCATGAACCGCAAAAGAGGTATCAAAGAAAAGCGTATGGTGTAGCAATCCCGGTAATTTTTTATTCAACCCGATATAATAGATCAGACAGCTGGGTGCCATCACCCTTTTTTCCCAATATGCATCCGAATAGGACCGGCAATCCGCCGGCAACAGTGCTGTTTCAATGTGATGATAATCCGCACCTCCTATGATCACATCGGCTGCATATTTTGTCAGTTTGCCATCCGGATCTTTGGCCATCAGGTGGGTTGCCTGCCGGTTTTGTATGCCGATCTCCACCACTTCCTGCTGAAAACAAAACTGCACACCCAGGCTTTTGGCAAGATCATACATGGCCTGTACAATTTCATACATCCCTCCCCTGGGATACCAGGTGCCTCCTTTGATGTCTGCATAATTCATCAGGCTGTATAAGGCAGGGGTTTGTTCGGGCAGTGCGCCTAAAAACAAAACGGGAAACTCCATAAGGGTTGTCAGCCGCGGGTTTTTGAAATACCTGGCTACATGCGATTTCATGGATGTAAACACATCCAACTTCACCAATCCTTTCAGCAGATCCCAATCCAGAAACTCAACAAGCGACTGGCCGGGTTTAAACACCAGTTTTTCAACACCCACTTTGTATTTATAGGCGGCTTCCTGCAGAAAGGCTGCCAGTTTTTTCCCGCTACCCGGTTCAATCGAATCGAAAGTCTGTTGCAAAGCCGTGAAATCTGCGGGAATATCCATCGGTCCGTCTGGATAGTAAACCCGATAGGAAGGATCCAGTCTTTCTAAGGTGTAAAAATCGGCGACAGTTTTTCCGAAGGACTGAAAAAAATGTTCAAATACATCGGGCATCCAATACCAACTGGGGCCCATATCAAATCTAAAACCGTCAACTTCTATTTTCCTGGCTCGTCCGCCGGGCTGGTCATGTTGTTCAACTACCGTTACCTCCCAGCCCGCTTTAGCCATGAAGGAAGCAGCCGAAAGGCCCGCGAATCCGCTACCGATGATGATAACTTTCTTAGTCAAATCTGGATTATCAGAAAGTTAATGTAATAAATTAATACCGCTGGATTTGTGTTTTCAGGAGTTTCCGCGCAAAATGGATACGGCTTTTGATGGTACCCAGGGGCTCGCCCAGCATATCTGCGATCTCATGGTATTTAAACCCGTCAAAATAGAGCAGAAAAGGATTCCGGAAAATCTCCGGCAGGTTATATATGGCTTCCTGAACCTCTTTCAGGTTGATCCCTGCGATGGCTTCGTTGGTTACCGCACCCTGATTCATATTGATCAGGTAGTCGTTGGGGGTATTGTCGAAAATGGTGGATTGTTTGGCCTTTCTGCGGTAATTATTGATAAAAATATTCC
This sequence comes from Bacteroidota bacterium, assembly GCA_028875955.1. Taxonomy (GTDB): domain Bacteria; phylum Bacteroidota; class Bacteroidia; order Chitinophagales; family Chitinophagaceae; genus Sediminibacterium. The sequence continues at coordinate 3,910 of JAGWTX010000154.1, forward strand.
GCATGATGGTGTATAACCAGGCTTTGATATTGGTGCCCACATTGTATTTGTCCTTGTTGGCGAGTGCGCGGTACAGGGTTTCCTGAAACAGGTCCTTGGCAGCCTCATTATCATGCGTCAGCGTAACCGCAAACGGCTTTAGAAATTCAGCATTGGATAATAACATCTGGTTAAATTCTAAAGAGGACATGTGATTGTGTTTAATGATTGACTATGTAAAGTTAAACAAATTTAGCTAGCCGACAAATATATATTAGTGTTCTACCGAGCAACCTGATATACACCACATTAGATACGTTGAAAGTCTGATTTCCGTTTCCCGGATGGCTTATTTACTTACCAACCGGACAAATAATCAGAGTGAGGACACATAATCCATCACTTCCTGCAAGGACTTTTTAAAACTGAAATTGGGGGGTACCTGCTTTTTATAGGTTTGGGTAAGTACACCGGAAACAATAATTTTCCGGTCTGGCATCCGGTTATGCGCCCCAACCAGGAATTTTTCGAAATTGAAATTATTGGCCACGGATGTCAGATGGGCATAGAGATAGTCCGGGTTTTTCAGATTGGCGATATACTCCACATCTTTGAGCGGAATATTGGCACCCAGGTATAAAACTTTTAATCCTCTGCTTTTCAATAAATAATACATGAAAAGAAGACCTAATTCATGATGTTCCCCTTCCGGTAGAAATAAAAGGATCGTTTTTCCGTCGCGGATCGGGCTATGGGTGCTGTCGATACCTACGATCAGTTTTTGCCGGATAACATTGGTTACCAGGTGTTCCTGTGCGGGATTGATATGATTGGTTAACCAGAGGATACCGATCCTTTCCAGAAAGGGGAAAATGATACTTGTAATCGTTTTCTCAATCCCCTTATTCTTGATATAGTTATCCAGAATGAGCTCAAACTCAGTGATTTTCACTTTAACCATACACTGAATCAGCTCATTGATGATACGTTCCTGCTGCGCCTGGGCCTGGGAAAGGGTAATGATTTTTTCATTCATTTCTTCCGCACTCATGCGGTCGATATGGGATATCTTATACCCGTATTTGTTCAGCAGGGCGATGTTGAGCAATTTCTGGAGCTCATCATTTGAATAGTAACGGATATTCGTTTCCGTCCGCTGGGGGTTCAGGAAAGAATAGCGTTGCTCCCAGATCCGGATCGTATGGGCCTTGATCCCGGACAGGTTTTCGAGGTCTTTTATGGTAAAAGCATTCATACCTGTTAAACAATGCCCGTTTCCGTTTTGTTTAAAGAATTTTAAAAAAAATGAAACAAATTTTTTGAAACCCTATTGACCAAATCAGGGTCAGATCTGCTTATTTTACCCTTTTCAGATATTCCCCATACCCGCTTTTGGCATATTTGTCTGCCAGCCGGAGAAGCTGATCATGGGTAATATAGCCCATGCGGTATGCCACTTCTTCAATACAGCCGATTTTCTGGCTCTGTCTTTTCTCGATCACCCGTACAAATTCGCAGGCATCTGCAAAGGAGTCAAAGGTACCCGTATCCAGCCAGGCGGTACCCCGGTTCATGATCCCTACCTGCAGTTTGCCGGCTGCCAGATAGGCTTTGTTTACATCGGTGATCTCATATTCGCCCCTTGCCGAGGGCTGCATGTTTTTGGCAATTTCCACCACACTGTTGTCGTAAAAATACAGTCCGGGTACCGCATAATTTGATTGGGGAACCTGGGGTTTTTCCTCGATTGAAATAGCTTTTTGATTTTCATCAAACGCTACCACCCCATATCTTTCGGGATCATTGACTTCATAGGCAAACACTGCCGCCCCTTCCACATCATTAAAGGATTGCACCAGTTTACTGAACCCCGCACCATAAAAGATATTATCACCCAGTATCAGCGCCACCTTATCCTGACCGATAAAAGAGGCCCCGATCACAAAAGCCTGTGCCAGGCCATTGGGCACTTCCTGCACCGCATATTCAAAACGACAACCGATCTCGGAACCATCCCCCAACAGCCGTCTGAACTGGGAGGAGTCTTCCGGTGTGGTGATGATCAATATTTCATGAATCCCTGCCAGCATCAATACAGATAGCGGATAATAGATCATCGGCTTATCATATACCGGCATCAATTGTTTGCTGATACCCTTGGTAATGGGATACAACCGGGTACCGGAACCACCAGCCAGAATTATTCCTTTCATGGGTATGTTATTTGTGTTATTCCAAATCCAACATTAGTTGGAAAGCGCTTTAAAAAAGGGCAGACTTTTGTCTTTCTCCGATAAGATGATCTCCTCTGCCGGGATCCCCCAGTCAATGGCAAGATCGGGATCATTGTACATGATTCCGCCCTCAGATTCCTTATGG
>JAGWTX010000155.1 GCA_028875955.1 Bacteroidota bacterium
GGGTTCAATGGCATCTGTACCCCCTTCTTTCTTGCCATCACCGCCATATTCCGGCGCCAATATTTTTTTGTGCTGGATCTGGTCATAATAAATATAGGGCCATCCGGCATTGGCACCTTTGGTGATCTCGTACATGCACTCAGCAGGCAATTCAGCACTTTGTTTCTCATCAAAAAATTCGGGCCAGTTATCATGCAACTGGTCACGACCATGCTGCATCACAAAAAGACTATTGGTCTGCTGGTTCCAGTCTAGCCCGACCACATTGCGCAAACCCGTTCCATACCTTATACCATCTGCCTGGGTCTGGTTCTGTTTATCGGCACTGAACTGCCATATACCAGCAGCATCATTCAATACCGGACAGGGCATTTTTCCTTTCGATCCCTTGGTTCTGTCTACTTCCTGACAGGAATTGGAATAAGCGCCAATGTTTACATAAATATGGTTATCGTTATCCAGTACAATGGATTTGGAGGGGTGCTGACCCGTTCTCAAACCGGTTATGATCTTTTCAGGTGCATCCGGATTGATCACTTCATTCTTTTCATTCAGTTTATAACGGAATACTTCCTGATCGGAAGAAGCATATAGATAGCCGTTTTTGATGGTTATACCGGTTCCGCCATAATTACCTATCCCGGTTATTTGATCGGCTTTCCCATCCCCGTTTCCATCATGTAACATCAAAATCCCTTTACCATTAACGGCACGATTCAGTTTTACATACAGGTCACCTTGCGGAGTAACCACCAGATGACGGGGCCTGCCCGTATTCTCCGCAACGATGATGGCACCAAACCCTGAAGGCAGGGTTAATCCCGCGTTATCTGCATCCGCCTTTACCATCGCCGGTGCAGCTATTCTGGCTGAATCGGAAGCACAGGCAGTAAAAACCGTAAAACCGGATGTGAACAGAAGAAAAGAAAACAACACATGATTTTTTTTCATATAGGTAGAATTAGGATTTGAAAGTACAAATGAAAACACAGAAACAGACAGATTGTTTTAGGGTTTTGCCGCATACCAATCCTGCATGGCATCCACCAGCAGGGTATTTTCTTTTTCCGTTCCGATGGTGATACGCAGACAATCTTCACAGAGTTGCACATTGCTTCTGTCACGCAGGACAATCCCCTTGGTTAACAAAAATTCATAGATCTTCCTGGCTTCCGCAATTTTTACCAGCAGGAAATTGGCATCAGAAGGATAGACTTTCTCAACAGTTGGCATGGACCGGAATACTTCAGCCAGGGCCTCACGCATATCCACCAGTATCCGTATCATGTCATTTACCTGACCTACTTCCTCCAATGCCTTCAATACCAGTTCCTGTGTTGCCTGGTTGATATTATAGGGCGGTTTCACCTTGTTCAGGATATCAATCACTGCCACCGATGCAAAAGCCATGCCCAATCGCAGACCCGCCAGTCCCCAGGCTTTGCTCAGGGTTTGCAATACCACCAGGTTGGGATAATCGGCCAGTTCCTGGATAAATGATTTCTGTTTCGCAAAATTGATATACGCTTCATCCACCACCACTATTCCGCTGAAATTATTCAAAACCATTTCAATATCCGTCCGGTTGAGTGCATTCCCGGTCGGGTTATTGGGAGAACATAGCCAGATCAGTTTTGTATGCTCATCAACCAGGTTTTCCAGATGCACCAGATCCAACTGGAAGTCGTCCAGCAGCGGTGCCTTCCTTACTTCCACATCGTTGATATGGGCACTCACTTCATACATGCCATAGGTTGGCGGACAAATGATGCAATTGTCTTTTCCGGGTTCACAAAAACTTCGGAAAATAAGGTCGATGCACTCATCGCTACCGTTACCTAAAAAAATATGCTCCGCCGCAATGCCTTTGATAACACTTAATTTTTCTTTTATGGCACGCTGATGCGGATCGGGATAGCGGTTATACCATTTGGTAAGCGGTGAACCCAGGCTGTTTTCATTGGCATCCAGAAATACTTTTGCCTCCCCGCTGAATTCATCTCTGGCGGATGAATAGGGTGTCAGTTTTTTGATATTGGGTCTGATCAGTTTTTCCAGATCAAATGACATGTTCTGTATTTTTTACAATGAATGAAATCGTTTTAAAACATTTTGCGATAATGAAACCCGATGATCTCATAACCCTCGTTAGCCCAGAATTTCTGCCCGGCGGAATTGCTCACATAACAATTCAATTCTGCCGCCACACAGCCCTGGGATTGCCCATAAGCATGCACCCATTCCATCAGCTGCTCTCCGATTCCTTTCCCCCTGTATTCAGGCAGAATGATCACATTGTCCGGTTCCAGGTGTCTTCCGATATAATATTTGGTCAGGATCCAGATGCCACAGATGCCAATCAGTTTCTCGCCCTCATATACGCCTGCACAGGCATATCCTTTCTGCAACATTTCCTTCAACCTTTCGGCAAGGATTGTTCCGCTGATCTGGTTATTCAATAGCTGCCAAAAGGGAAGGATGGTATCCATTTCTTCCGCTGGTATCAATTGGTAGGTAAACATATTTCCGGGTTTGTTCAATTTCGGGATCGCTTATTCCGGATATTCCACACGCACCCTGACGGCATGTGCATGCGCTTCCAGTCCTTCGGCATCTGCCATCACCATTACTGTTCTGCCGATCAGATCCAAACCTTCCCTCGATAAACGCTGGTAGGTTATTTTCTTTACAAAACTATCCAGGCTCACGCCGCTATACGCCCTTGCATAACCATTGGTCGGCAATGTATGATTGGTACCGCTGGCATAATCACCCACACTTTCGGGTGAATAGTTTCCCAGAAATACAGAACCCGCATTGGTAATGCGCTCAGCAATTTTCTCCGCTTCATGGCAGGCAATGATCAGATGTTCCGCTGCATAAGCATTGACGAAGGCAATCGCTTCCTCGTTATTTTTTACAAGCACCAGCGTACTGTTTTCCATGGCTTTGGCGGCGATTTCCTTTCTGGGCAGGAGATGCAATTGTTTTTGCAATTCGGTTTGCACTTTTTCCAACAAAGCCGGGTATGTGGTCACCAATAACACCTGGCTATCCGCACCATGTTCCGCCTGGCTCAACAGGTCGGCAGCCACAAATGCCGCTTTTGCACTGTCATCGGCTAAAACACATACTTCGCTCGGACCAGCCGGCATATCGATCGCTACACCTTCCTGTAAAGCCAGTTGTTTGGCGCAGGTTACATATTGGTTACCGGGACCGAAAATTTTATACACTTTCGGAATGGTCGCTGTTCCGTAGGTCATGGCAGCAATGGCCTGCACACCACCGATCTTATACAGCTTTTGTATACCGGTGATTTTCGCGGCATACAGAATAGCCGGGTGTAACTGTCCGTCTTTTCCGGGCGGTGAACAAAGAATCACTTCCTTACACCCCGCAATCTTTGCGGGAATAGCCAGCATCAGGATTGTGGAAAACAAGGGCGCCGATCCTCCGGGAATATACAGACCCACTTTATCGATGCCCACACTTTTCCGCCAACAGCTTACACCGGGCATGGTTTCCACTATTGTGGTTTTTTCCCGCTGCTGTTCATGAAACCGGGTGATATTGGCAGCAGCCTGTTGAATGGCGGAAATCAATGTTTCCGACAAACGGCTTTCTGCAGCATCTATTTCCTGTTGGGTTACCAGGGGATCCGCAATATCAACACCATCAAACTGAACTGTATATTTCCGGATCGCTTCGTCACCGGTTTGTTTGACATCCTGCATCACATCCTTTACTTTATCCAGTAAAGCTGCCTGGTCAAATGCAGGTCTCAGCAAAATGTCGTTCCAGGTATCGGGAGAAGGGTAGGTAATGATTTTCATGGGGATTGGTTTTGAAGACAGGGATGTTTCTCAAATAATCATTTTCTCAATGGGCACCACCAGGATTCCCTGTGCGCCTGCTGCCTTTAACTGTTCAATAATCTCCCAGAAATCATTTTCATTCAGCACGCTGTGCACACTGCTCCAACCCGCTTCTGCAAGGGGCAAAACAGTCGGACTTTTCATTCCGGGCAATAACCCGATGATCTCTGCTAATTTATCGTTGGGTGCATTGAGTAATATATATTTATTATTCTTGGCTTTCTTGACTGATTGAATGCGAAAAAGCAAACGATTGATCAGTTGTTCCTTTTCCGCAGAAAGAGATCTGTGTTTGATCAGTACCGCCTGCGACTGTAATATGGTTTCTGTTTCCTGTAAGCCATTCATAAAAAGGGTGGACCCGCTGCTGACCAGGTCGCAGATGGCATCGGCCAGTCCGATACCGGGTGCGATTTCCACGCTGCCGCTAATCTCATGGATCTCCGCTTCGATCCCCTTTTCTTTCAGAAAATCACCCAGGATGACCGGATAGCTGGTCGCGATCCTTTTACCTGCAAGGAATTGTACATTCTCATAGACTTCATTTTTCCTCACTGCCAAACTCAGCCGGCATTTGCCAAAACCCAGTTTTTCCGCAACGGTAACTTTTTTCTTTTTTTCGTACACCACGTTCTCCCCCACAAAACCGATATCGGCTACTGCGTCTTCTACATATTGAGGAATATCATCATCCCTCAAAAAATAGACTTCAATCGGGAAATTGGAGGCTTCCGCCTTTAGTTTGTTGACCCCGTTACTGATATCGATCCCGCATTCTTTCAACAAACGGATGGAATCATCATGCAGTCTGCCACTTTTCTGAATGGCCAATTTCAGCTTCCCCTCATTTCCGGTTGACACGGATGTCTGATTCTCTTTCATATAAATTTTCTTTTCATGTAAATCCCTGAAGACCCCCTTCAGGAATGGGTTATATAACAAAGGGCCTACCAAACCGGTAAGCCCTTTAATGTTTTATTTTGCCTGCACAAAACACCAACAGCCTACCCCAGGGGTAAGTAATGATGATGGTGGCTATGTGCGAATAATTTCATAACAGGTCACAAATGTAAACGCATCTTTACTCACCTGCAAATTTTTTTCAGCCCGGCAGTCAGTCCCTCAGGAATCAGCTTCTTTCTGAGTATCTTGCTATGAACAAAACAGGAACCATGTCAAAACTTACACTTGTTATCATAGGGATGCTTTTTATGGCATTTCCGGTTCAGATGACCCAAGCCCAAACAAAACGGAAACTGGTTTGGCAGGATGAATTCAATTACCGGGGTCTTCCTGATCCAGCCAAATGGAACTATGATACCGGGGGGCATGGCTGGGGAAACGGTGAAGCCCAATACTATACGGCAAACCGGTTGGAAAATGCAAGGGTTGAAAAGGGCTGTCTGATCATTGAAGCCAGAAAAGAAGCCATCGGCAAGAATGCCTATACTTCCGCCCGTCTGGTAACCAAGGGAAAAGGCGACTGGACTTACGGACATATCGATGTACGGGCTAAACTGCCGCGCGGGAAAGGCACCTGGCCAGCCATCTGGATGCTGGGTTCAACCACCCCCTTACATTGGCCGGATGACGGCGAGATTGATATCATGGAAGAAGTGGGATATGATCCCGGAGTGATCCATGCATCCGCACACACAAAAAAATATTATCACGTGATCGGAACCCAGAAAACCGCGATAACCCAGGTTCCCGATTGCAGTGATGCTTTTCATGTGTATTCCCTTGACTGGGATGCTGAATCCATTACCATGCTGATAGACCAAAAACCTTATTTCCATTTTACAAATGAACATACCGGCAATGATGCCTGGCCTTTTCACAAACCCTTTCACCTCTTACTCAATATCGCCGTCGGGGGATTTTGGGGAGGCAAGGAAGGGATTGACGAATCCATATTCCCACAAAAAATGGAGATTGACTATGTGAGGGTATACCAGTAAAAAAATACACTAACACTAAACACGATACACTATGAGAAAATCAATCAGAGCCGCAGTCCTGTTCTGGGCAGTCTGTATGACTGTTTTTGTTTACGGTCAGGATGCCGTAAGCTATCAGACACCCCCCAAAGAGATCGCCGATCTACTGCTTGCCCAACCCACTCCCCTGGTAAGTATGAACAGCAAGGCTTCCTGGCTCTTGCTTAGTGAAAGGAATTCCTATCCTACCGTGGAAGAACTCGGCCAGCCCGAGAACAGGATTGCCGGGTTACGGATCAATCCCAATAATTATGCACCCAGCCGGCAGAATTTTATCAGCAATTTCAGGCTGAAAAATCTACAGGATGGCAAAGAATTTCCGGTTACCGGTTTGCCCGCCACCCTGCTC
>JAGWTX010000156.1 GCA_028875955.1 Bacteroidota bacterium
ACTTTCCGGGATGCATCCGGACTGGCACTCAGCAGCCGTAACCTGCGACTGACGGAGCCACAAAAAAAGGCTGCCACCGGCTTATACCGATCCTTAGATTTTTTAAAAGAGAACCTGGCACCGGGCGACCTGCTGCCCTTACTGACCCGGGCAAAGACCCTCATAACCGAAGCGGGTTTTTCAGCGATCGATTACCTGTCTGTTACCCACAAATTGACATTGGAAGAGATCCGGGTCTGGGATGGTAATACACCCCTGATTGCCCTGGGTGCCGCTTTTATGGGAGAAGTCAGGCTGATCGATAACCTGATCCTCTATCCCTAATTGTTAATGTTGGGATCCTCTTCCGGTCCTTTACCCACCAGGTAGCACTTAAATAGAATTGCTTGCTTAACTTGCCGCTATTGATACCACATGAAAAAAAGGCTGACCAATATATTACAATACCTGCTATTCCTGGGTCTGGGTGTTTTTCTGATCTGGTGGAGTCTGCACCAGATCCCGGATGACAAATGGGGAGAGTTCAAATATTCCCTCAAAACGGCCCGGTACTGGTTATTGGTACCCGTATTCCTGATATTGTCGGCCAGTCACCTGATCCGTGCCCTGCGCTGGCGGATACTGATGCAACCGATGGGATACGCTCCCTCCATTCTCAATACTTTTTTTGCCGTCATGATCGGTTATTTTGCCAACCTGGCTTTTCCCCGGTTAGGGGAAGTGCTGAAATGCACCCTGCTGGCCAAATATGAAAAGGTTCCTGCTGAAAAACTTGTGGGCACCATTGTTGCAGAAAGAGCCGTGGATGTGATTTCGCTGGGGATTGTTTTTTTGCTGGCACTGATCAGCCAGTTTGCCATCGTGGGTGAATTTGCCGATCAGCTTTTCAAACAATTATTTGAAAACCGGGCCGGCAGTTTTTCACTGGTGAAAATGGGAACGGTCTTACTCATCATCGGCATCCTGCTGTTGATGATCAGGGTCTGGTTTAACCAGTTTGCCCATGTAAAGATCGTCATCCTCTTCAAAAGAATTTTGCTGGGTATCTGGGAAGGTTTGTCCAGCATCCGCAACCTGCAGCAAAAAGGCCTGTTTATATTTTACAGTATTTCGATCTGGTCCCTGTATATCCTGGGTACCTGGGTGGGTCTGATGGCCACCACCGGAACATCGCACCTGGGACTGCCCGATGCCATATCCGCATTGGCTTTTGCCAGTATCGGCATGATCATAACACCCGGCGGTATCGGGGCCTATGCCTATTTTATGGCCAAAGTGCTGGAGAAAAACAATATCCCTTTTGAACTGGGTTTTGCAAACGGCACATTGCAATGGTTTGCCCAATTTATGATCGTGGTACTCATTGGCTCCTTATGTATGATACTATTGCCATTTTACAACAAAAAGAAAGCGCATGAAATTCATTGAAGCGGTTGATAAAAAGATATTCACCCTTACCCAATTGCAGCACCAGATGGCCAGCTGGCGGGTGACCAACAAAACGGTTGCGTTCACCAATGGCTGTTTTGATATCCTTCATGAAGGTCATATCTATTCCCTGTCACAGGCGGCCCATGAAGCGGATTACCTGGTGGTGGGTGTAAACAGCGACAAGAGCACCCAACGCCTGAAGGGCCCGGAAAGACCCGTGAACCATGAACACAGCAGGGCCCTCCTGCTGGCAAGCCTGGTGATTGTGGATGCCGTGGTCATTTTTGAGGAAGACACCCCGCTGGAACTGATAAAGGCCCTGGAACCGGATGTGCTGGTAAAGGGTGGTGATTATACGATTGAACAGATCGTGGGGGCAAAGGAAGTGATGGCAAGGGGCGGAAGGGTGGTGATCAATCCGATACGGGAAGGATTTTCCACAACGGGGATCATACAACAGATCAAATCCTCTTTTTCCTGAAACAACCCTAATGAATGAGTGGTGAGTGGAAACTTAACATTGTCCAAAAAAACCCTCGCCTATATTTGAACCATTACAAAATCCGGTCTTTCGGATAATCTATTTTCAAAAAACTATGGCAAAGAAATTCCTTATACAAAGAGATATCAGTTGGCTGAGTTTTAATGCAAGGGTTTTACAGGAAGCCAATGACCCCTCTGTGCCATTAAAAGAAAGGATCCGTTTCCTGGGGATCTTTTCGAACAACTCTGATGAGTTTTTCCGGGTAAGGGTTGCCACCTTAAAAAGGATGCTGGAATTTGCCGATAAAAAAAAACGGCTGAACATGCATCTGGAAGAGGATCCGCAAACCATTCTTGACCAGATCCAAACCATCGTGCTGCAGCAGCAAAATGAATTCAACCGCATCTGGAATGGGATCCTGAAAGAATTGAAAAAAGAAAATATTTTCCTGGTGGATGAAAAACACCTGAGCCGGGAACAGCAGAATTTTGTCAAACAGTATTTTGACGAGGAAGTCCGATCCAACATCATCCCGCTGATGATCGAAAGCCTGCCGCAACTACCCTATTTAAGGGATAAAAGCATCTACCTGGGCGTAGTGATGCGTAAAAAGGATTCGGCCTATCAGCAGAAATATGCATTGATAGAAGTTCCGGCCAAAGCGGTGGGCAGATTCATACAACTCCCTTCCAAAACCGGCACCAAACATATCATCCTGCTGGAGGATGTGATCCGGTATAACCTCCCCCATATCTTTTCCTATTTCGGGTATGACAATTTTGAAGCCTATGTTTTCAAAGTCACCAAGGATGCGGAAATCGATATCGACAACGACGTCAGCACCACATTTGTGGAAAAGATTGAAAAAGGCCTCAAGAACAGGAGAAAGGGTAAACCGGTCCGGTTTGTCTATGACAAGGAAATGGATGCAGGTTTGCTGGAATACCTGATCCGGAAACTGAACCTGACCCGGAAAAGCAATATCATCCCGGGTGGGCGGATACACAATTACCGGCATTTCATGGATTTTCCCGATGTATTTGCAGAAAAGAACACCCGCCGTTCCCCCTTTACACATCCTGCATTACAGAGTTCGATGCGTGTGACCGATGTGATTGTCAAAAAAGATGTGATGCTGCATTTCCCCTATCATTCATTCAATGCGCTGATAGACCTGTTGCGGGAAGCGGCAATGGACCCGGATGTCAACTCCATCAAGATCACTGCATACAGGCTTGCCTCCAATTCAAAAGTGATCAATGCCCTGATCAATGCCGCCAGAAACGGGAAGGATGTGGTGGTGATGCTGGAACTGAAAGCCCGTTTTGATGAGGAAGCCAACCTCGAATGGAAAAAAGTGCTGGAAGAGGAAGGCATCACCGTTTTACTGGGTGTTCCCAAAATGAAGATCCATGCCAAGCTTTGCATCATCAAAAAAAGAAAAGGCAATAAAACCATACAGTACGGATTTGTAAGTACAGGGAACCTGAACGAGAAAACGGCAAGGGTCTATGGCGATCATTGCCTGTTGACCAGCAACCGGAATGTCATGGCGGATATCAACCGCATATTCAGGTATCTGGAAAACTGGAAAACGGGGATACAACATTTACACGCCTGCAAAACCTTACTGGTCTGTCCCACACAGATGCGCCAATCCATACAATCGCTCATTGAAAAAGAGATCAAAAACGCCAAGGCGGGGAAATATGCGGAGATCATAGTGAAAGTGAATTCACTGAGTGATGAATCCCTGATACACAAACTCAACGAAGCATCCCGTGCAGGAGTGATCATACGCATGATCGTGAGAGGGATCTTTTGTGCCATGTCGGACCCGAAAAAACAGGCCGGAAAATTCACGGCCATCAGTATCGTGGATGAATACCTGGAACATGCGCGGGTCATGATTTTCCATAACCTGGGAAAAGAGAAGATTTATATTTCGAGTGCAGACTGGATGGTTCGCAACCTGGATCACCGGGTGGAAGCGGCCATTCCTGTTACAGACCCAACCATCGGGACCGAATTAAAGGAGATTATCCACATTCAATTAAGAGATAATGTAAAAGCCAGGATACTGGACAATGAGTTAAGCAACAACTATGTACCTTCCACAGGTAAAAAACGGATCCGCTCGCAGATTGAGACGTTTCAATACCTGTACAAGAAAAACAATTTGACCAGTGAGGTTAGCCGCCATTGATATTGGAAGTAATGCCGCCCGTTTATTGATCACAGAAGTATCCGAGGATAAAGACGGAAATGCCCAATTCAACAAATTGAACCTGGTGCGGGTACCCCTGCGTCTGGGTTTTGATGTGTTTGAAAAAGGGGAAATCTCCAAGGAAAAGAGAGGCATGGTATTGCAAACCATGAAAGCCTATGGCCACCTGATCAATGCGTATGGCGTTCATCATGTGATTGCCTGCGCTACCAGCGCGATGCGCGATGCGAGGAACAGCAATGACCTGATCAGGAAAGTGAAACTGGAAACCGGCCTTGAGATCCAGATCATCAGCGGAGACCTGGAAGCATCCATCATCTATGAGAACCATGTGGCCGAACACATGGATACCGAACACAGCTATATGTATATTGACGTGGGGGGAGGAAGCACGGAGCTCACATTTTTTGCAGATGGCAAACTGGTCTTCAAACAATCCTTCAACATCGGCACCATCCGGTTGCTCAAGGACATGGTGGATGATGAGCAATGGAATGAGGTAAAAGAGGTGATCAAGTCACGTACAAAAGGGTATAAACAGATAACAGCCATCGGTACAGGGGGTAATATCAACAAGGTTTTCTCACTCAGCAAAAAGAAGGATGGCAAACCCCTGAGCCTTGAACTCCTGAAAGACTATTACAAGGAAATCGCCAGTTTCTCACTGGAAGACAGGATCAATATCTATAAACTGCGGGCAGACAGGGCGGATGTGATCGTGCCTGCTTTGCAGATCTATATCAATATCATGCGCTGGTCGGATACTGCCGAAATCTATGTACCCAAGATCGGTCTGGCAGACGGATTGATCCAGCACCTGTATTCTGAATTGACGGTCAAAGGGATACATGCATAAAGCCTACCTGGGCCAGGAAATCAACCGGGATCCCTATCATCCACAATATGTCAGATACTAACGGAAAACACCGTAATTTGCAACCGGCATTTGAATATGTTTTATTCTAAAGCAGAGCCATATTCATCCTCATTCCGAATATGAAATTTTTCTCAAATGTCAGACCATACCCAGGCAAAAAAGATCACCACCCATACCCTTTTACAAATGAAGGAACAGGGCAGCAAGATCTCCATGATCACTGCCTATGACTATTCCTTTGCCCGTTTGTTTGATGCAGCGGGGATTGATGTGATCCTGGTGGGCGACAGTGCCAGTAATGTAATGGCCGGTCATGAAACCACCCTGCCCATCACCCTTGAGCAGATGATCTATCATGCGCAATGCGTGATCAGGGCGGTCAACAGGAGCCTGGTGGTGGTGGATCTTCCCTTTGGTTCCTACCAGTCCAACCCCGATATCGCCGTAGCCTCAGCCATACGGATCATGAAAGAAACCGGTGCGCATTCCGTAAAACTGGAAGGGGGCGAAGAGATATTGCCAGCCATACAAAGGATCGTGGCTGCAGGGATTCCCGTGATGGGGCATTTGGGATTAACGCCTCAATCCATTTATCAATTCGGGACCTATACCGTAAGGGCAAAGGAGGAAGCGGAAGCTGCTACCTTGCGCAAGGACGCGGCGCTTTTACAGGAAGCCGGCTGTTTTGCGATCGTACTGGAAAAAATTCCCGCAGGTCTCGCAGCTGAAGTCAGCAGGGATCTTTCGATTCCCACCATCGGTATCGGTGCAGGCAATCCTTGTGACGGACAGGTTCTGGTGATGCACGATATGCTGGGGATCAATAATACATTCAAACCCCGTTTTTTGCGGCAATACCTCAACCTGGAAACCCAGATCACCGGGGCTGTTCAGCAATATATCCGGGATGTCAAATCAGGCGAATTCCCCAGCCAGGAAGAATCCTATTGATTGCTTCACCGATAAGAGTCCTGATTTCACCCATATTCTTTTTGGTTTGCTTTTCAGCAGGATAGATTTGAACAAAGTTCTGCATCATGAAAACGCTTTTCGGTTGGGTAACACTGACCCTGACCCTTTTTTCATCAGGAAGCCTGCTGGCCCATCAACAACCCTCCGACACCCTGGTTATCCGGCATGTTGTAGATGGGAGTGTGAATGAATGGACAGCTGCCCATTTTGAAATGGATAAGGAATCTCAG
>JAGWTX010000157.1 GCA_028875955.1 Bacteroidota bacterium
GATGCCGTGGATTTTGTACAGAATGGTCAGCTGGGAAATATCCGCATGGTGAAAGTATGGTGTTACCAGGGCTGGATGCGCCCCCAACCCATTGTACCCGACACCGCTCCGCCTCCGGGCGTTGATTACAAACAATGGCTGGGACCTGCCCCGACCCGCTCTTTTAATGCAAGCCGTTTTCATTTCCATTTTCGTTGGTTCTGGGATTATGCAGGTGGCTTGATGACCGATTGGGGTGTGCATTTGCTAGATTATGCCCTATTAGGGATGAAAGCCGATGTGCCCAAACGAATTGACGGGATGGGCGGAAAATTCGCATATCCGGATCTGTATGAAGAAACCCCGGATACGATGACCACCCTGTATGAATTCGACGGGTTTAACCTGGTTTGGGATTCCGCCATGGGTATCGATAATGGATCCTATGGAAGAGACCACGGGATCGCTTTTATAGGTAACAATGGAACCCTGGTATTAAATCGTGGCGGATGGGAAGTGATGGAGGAAAAGCAAAGCAAACACAAAGTACTGGTACCCTTGCAGAAATCCATGGATAACGGTGTTGACAAACACTGGGAGAATTTTGTCAGTGTGGTCAAATCCCGTAAAACCGAAGAGCTGCATTGTTCCATCCAGGCCGGCGCACATGTGGCAACGGTGGCACAGATGGGTAATATCTCCTTCCGCTCCGGGAAAAAACTAAACTGGGATAAGACCAAAGCGCGTTTTACAGACGAAGCTGTTAACCAGGAATATTTTACCAAAACCTATCATAACGGATATGTTTTACCCAAAGTGTAAACCTGTTGCCTGAATAAATATTGATTCGTAAGCCGCCAGATAAAATGGCAATAAAACAAAATAAACAGATGAAAAAACATGTCGTAACCAGTCTCTTTTTAGCGACACTTGTCGTATCCTATTCAGCCAGCGCACAACAAAAAGGCGATCCGGCAGCAACCGAATATTATACCCCCGTTCCCAAAGTGGTGACCCCTGGAAAAAACCAGGCACCCCCATCAGACGCCATTGTACTGTTTGATGGCAGCAACCTGGATCACTGGGTATCTGCAGCACATCCCGAACAGCCGGCTCAATGGACATTGAGTGATGAACAGGGCATGACAGTCAATAAAAAAGCCGGTGATATCCAGACAAAAGACAAGTTCACAGATTTCCAGTTGCACATCGAATACCGCATCCCCTCCAATATAACCGGGTCTGGACAGGCAAGGGGCAATAGTGGCATCTTCCTGGCATCGGTTCCAGGTGGTGCGGGTGGTTATGAATTACAGGTGCTGGATAATTACAACAACAGTACTTATGTAAACGGACAGGCGGGCAGTATCTATAAACAAAACCCACCCCTGGTTAATCCCTGTTTACCCCCGGGTCAATGGCAATCTTATGATGTGGTATGGACAGCACCTCGTTTTGCAGCCGACGGGTCATTGGTCAGCCCTGCCAGGGTTACCGCATTTCTGAATGGTGTACTCGTTCAGAATAATTTTATCCTGAAAGGGGATACGCCCTATATCGGTCAACCGGCCTATCATGCGCATGGCCCGGCCCCCATCAAACTTCAGGCACACGGTGATAAAAGTGAACCCATCAGTTACCGGAATATCTGGTTGCGTAATTTATAAGCAGACAGGGTGATTCATAATACAGCAGGGCAAAACCAATTTTGCCCTGCTGTTTTTATTTACGGTAATCGCTATTTGGGAAAATACAGAATGATGGAAGTACCCTTTCCCAGTTCGCTTTTGATATCTATCCTGCCACCTGTTTTTTCCACAAAATCCCTGATCAGTTTTAAACCCAGTCCGCTTCCCTTTTCATTGTCTGTTCCATTTGTCGAAATCAGGTTATCATCGCTCAGGATCTTTTGGATACTTTCCGGAGAAATCCCTTTTCCGGAATCATTGATGATGATTTGATAAAAACCGTCACAACTGTCTGAATACACCACGATATCCCCCTCACAGGTAAATTTGATGGCATTGGTTACCAGGTTACGGATGATAAAGCGAAACATATCCGCATCCATGTTGAGCGTCAGGGATTCGCTCACCAGGTTTTTCAGGCTATTCTTTTTAAAGGAGGCCGTCAGTCGTAAAGCCAGTAATTCATCTGACACCAGTTCACGCACTTTGATTTTTTGATGGCAAGGTTGCTGTCCTGTCATCTGTATCTTACCCCAATCCACCAGGTTATTCAACAGGTCCAGTGTGTTATCGATCTGTGTCACAGACATGTTGAATAACACTTTTTTTGTATCCTGGTCCATCAGGTTCATTTCGTTCAATTCAAAAAAATGTTTCAAAGAGCCAATGGGTCCGCGGATATCATGCGCAATGATGGAGATCATTTTCTTTAACACTTCATTCTGGGTTTTGATTTTCTCACTTTTTTCATCCGAAATCTTTTGGGTGATCTTCAGGTCAAGCAGATCGGTCACATGGTTAGCCAGCACTTTCATCACTTCAATCTGTCCGGGATTCAGTTTCCCGGGCTTTGTATCGTTTACGCATAACATGCCTAAGGCATATCCATTTTTACTCACCAGTTTTATACCGGCATAAAACCGGACAAAGGGATCTCCCAAAACCAGCGGGTTGTCTTTAAAACGTTCATCCTGTCTGGCATCGGGAACTTCAAAAAAATCGGATTCGTTTACAATGCCATGCCCGCAGAAGGAGACAGATCTGGGTGTCTGGGTTGCAGAAACACCCGTTTTGGCTTTGAACCACTGCCGGTCTCTGTCTACCAGGGAAACCATGGCAATCGGGGTTTCGCAGATATGGGCTGCCAGTTGTACGATTTCGTTAAATGCGGTCTCTTCCGGTGTATCCAGGATGGAGAAGTCGTGTAATTCTTTCACCCGGAGCAGATCGTTCTGTGGAATGGGAGCTGGTTTCATAAAAAGGGCTTTGTGGTTTTCATGGTAAAGCTACCCAACAGCAGGAGGGGTCAAAATAGACACTCAGCCAAACAGGTTTAGAAAAGTGTATCTAGGGGAGATAGAATAAATACTATTTCAATTGGCACAACAGGGCGATTTATGCACGAAAAGGCATAGGACGGGAATCATCCTTTTTCCTGGCCGTGGGATGAAGTATGGGTAGCTTTCAGGCATAAATGATGCAGGGAATAAAAACGGACCACGAAAAGTGGCATTAGCATATCTGTGCAGTTCTGGGAAGAAGAATGATAAATGCTTTCATGAATGACATCAGACGACAGACCGATTCGCTGCAAATACCCGTGCGTTGCACCGGTTGAGTAACATACTCAGGAGGAAGAAGGAGGACGTGTTCAAAAATAAACGGTTAAATAGAAAAATCATTCCTGCTGTTTATGTTTACCTGGATGGTGATACAGGTGCCTTTGTTGATTTCTGATTGTACAATTAGTTTTCCCTGAATCGCCAAAACCCTTTCTCGAATATCAATCAGACCATGATATTTGGTTGAGTCAACCTGGCTGTAATCAAACCCTTTGCCATTATCCTGAACAGATAATTCCAACAACTCACCTGCCAGGTTCAATGAAATGGTAATCAGGCTCGCGTTGGCATGCTGTTGAATATTTGACAGGCATTCCAGCAGGATTCTATATAGGTTCAAGCCCAGATCTGTTTGTATTCTTACCTGTTCCATATTTGAATGAACCGTTACAGGGATAAGGTGATTTTTTTCAAAAAGTTCGGCCTGGTATTGAATAGAGGCATGCAGACCGATCTCATCAATCATGCTGGTATTGGCAGCAATATAGATCTTGTTGAAATCCACCAGGTTCTTGGAAATGGATTCCAGCAAGGTATCGAGTCTGGTTTCAGTTGCTGTTTTACCGTCATCCAGGTGTTTTTTGATCCAGGAAGTATTCAGTTTTAAAGAAGCCAATCCCTGTCCGAGTTTATCATGAATTTCTTTGGCCAAGGTATTTTTTTCCGTCTCTCTTACATATTGCAGGTGATGTGTGAAATTTCTCAATTCGGTATTCAATCGCAACAGCTCCTGTTCGGCCTCTTTCATTTTTGTCAGGTCTATGGCTGTGGTTGAAATATAATCAGGAATGCCCTGTGCATCCTGGTGCAGCATGATCACCTGCATTACAGGGATCTCCTTTCCCGATTTGGACACATATTTGTTTTCACCCAGCCATTTGCCTTTTAGAAACAGGGAATCATACACTTCCTGCATATACTCCTTACCACCTATTGGCCGAAAATCATTGACATTATGCATGGTAATATCCTCATCACCGATTTCCAGCACATTCCTGAGTGACTGGTTGCCATAAATAAAATTCATTTTCATATCACAGGTACCCATAAAAGCGCTTGTGTTTTCAAACATGCGTAATAGCTGTTTTTCTTTTTCTTCCAGTTTCTTGCGTTCGGTTATGTTTTCCTTTACTGCTACATAATGGGTAATGGTCCCTTCTTTGGTTAGTATGGGCGATATGGTGGCAGATTCCCAATAAGTCTCCCCATTCTTCTTCTTATTAAGAAATTCACCCTGCCAGATCCTTCCCTCGCTGATCTCCTTCCAGAGACCGCTATAAGCATCATCACTTGTATACCCTGTTTTTAAAACCCTTGGATTTTGGCCTAAGACTTCTTCCATGGTATAACCAGTCAATTGGGTGAATGCCGGATTTACATATTGAATTTCCCCCTTAGCGTTCGTAATGACTATTGATGCATGGCTTTGTTCGATGGCCCGATTTACAATTTGTAACTTTTGTTCAACTTCCTGTCTTTTCCGTTCTGATTCCAGGGCTGTAATGGCAAAACTTACATTCTCCAAAACCCTTTCCAGAAGTTGCAACTGTTCATCTGTAAAAAAATAGGGCTCGGGAGCGTATAAGGTGATTACAGCGACTACAACTGTATCCAGCTTAATGGGAAGAGCAATGGAGGAACGAAACCCCCTGGCTATCGCTGAATCCTTCCAGGGTTTCATAGCCGGATCATGGGCAATATCATTGCAATAGTAATATTTGCCCAGGCGAAAAGCCTTGCCACTGGGTCCCTGACCCTCGGGTTTATCCGTAAGCGCAATGACAATCCCCTTTAGATAATCAATCCCATTACCGGCACTACAAAACGGTTTCATAAACTCACCGGATTCATCCGCTTTTCCAACCCAGGCAAACAGGAAATCCCCGGAATCCAGGGCAATCTGACAAATGGCAGGATATAATTCATCCGCAGATTTGGCATGCAGTACCAGGTCATTTACCCTGCTGATAAACGCATATAATTTCCGTGATTTATTGAGCGCTGATTCCGAAAGCTTAAGATCAGTGATATCCTTGATCGTCAGTGATAACCCGTTCTCAAATGGATAGATACCGATCCGGAACCAGGCTTTAGTGGGCTCATAATAACTCTCAATGAACCGGTATTCCTGTTGAATGACTGACAGATAGAATATTTCATGAATTTTACGGGAACCCAGAGAAGGGATCAGTTCCCAAAGGGTTGTCCCAATGATCTTATCCGTTTCAATTTTCAATAATTCTCCTGTCTTCCTGTTCACATAATTGACACGGAAATCTGCATCTGTCGCCAGTAACCCATCGCCGGCGTTTTCAAAAATCTGGAATCTTTTCTGTATCCTGGTTTTGAGCCCTATCTGTTGATAGATCAGATAAACCAGGTAAATGATCAACAGGATGATCGTGCCGGTTCCCAGTACCAGCGCTTCTATCTTGTCATGATACAGGTTGTCCTTGGTATCATGACTATTCTGGTAATTTATCCGGCTTTTTAAGAGTAGGTTATCGAGTTGCAAGTAGAATTTTTCTCGTAACGTATCGAACTTTTCTTTGATGGAGTAGATGGCCGCATTGGTGTTACCCCTTAAGACATCCTGTCGTAAATAGACAGCCGATAGGGAAAGGTTCTTATCTAATAGGATATGTAACTGGTTAATATCCGAAGGTTTAAAAAGTGAGTCATCACTGCTGCTGTCCAGTAAAAAGATTGTCTTTTTAGCTGCCTGTCCGGCAGAAACAAAACCGAGACTGTCCCTGGTATTGGGTAAAATCAGGTAACTGTTCTGCTGAATGCTCATCTTAACCATTTCAGTCCTGAGTTCCGATAGCAGGCTTCTGGAATGATTGTATTTCTGTTCAGCACTTTTTTGGGATCGGTTGTATGCTAAATTCAGCGAAA
>JAGWTX010000158.1 GCA_028875955.1 Bacteroidota bacterium
CTTCGAAAAAGCCCAGTGCATAAATCGTACTGGTTGGGTTCAGGCTCAATGGATAGCGCAGTTCCAGCGTGTATTTATTGAATATGGTAAAGTACTGGCTTGCATTCTGTTTATCCGGGTTGATCTTAGGGTTGGAGTTGTCATACACCGGATATCCCCTGTGGGCAATGATATCATAACCCAACAGCGCAAACTGGTTACTCAGACCCGCATCACCCACCTGGAATCTTTCAAACGGAGAGATGGCCAGATCGGAATTAAACCTGCCCAGGAATCCGTATTTGGCGGCGGCTTTCAACACAAACTGTTTGTTCCTGTCTTCTCCGGTCGGTTTACCCAATGGCACATACCATTCTCCATTGAAGCGCCATTTATGGTACTCAATAAATTTATATGGATTGGCAACCGGGTTGATATTCTTGTCTATCAGTGAATACGGCGGTGTGACCTGCAAACTCAGCAGGAAGGAGGAACCCTGACGCGGGAACAATGGCTGATCTACGGAAGAACGCTGTAAAGCGATCCTGAAATTGATATTGTTTACGATACCATTCTCAAAACCTGGCAGATTGGTCGGATCGATGGCATAATTACTCAGCTTATAACGGGTATAGTTTATTCCCATGGAAAGGGAGAAAAAGTCATCCGGCCATTTCAGCTGTTTGGCCAGGCTCACCGTAGCACCCGTGGTAGAAATATATCTTGAATCGGCTACACTCGGGTCGTACTGACCGGTAAGCGGATCATAGGTTTGTCCGTATTTGGTGTTATAGATGCTTACGGTCAATGCATTTCGCTTCTTACCTCCCAACCAGGGTTCGGTAAAGGAGAAATTGTAGGAACGGAATGCCTTACCGTTACTCTGAACCCGTAAACTCAGTTTCTGGCCATCTCCCATCGGCAAGGGATCCCAGGCCGATTTCTTCAGGATGTTACGGATGGAGAAGTTATTAAAGGATACCCCCAGGGTACCGGTTAATCCGATATATCCACCCCAGCCCGCACTCAGCTCGAGCTGATCGCTTGACTTTTCTTCCACGCCATAATTGATATCCACCGTTCCGTCTTCGGGATTGGGTACCGGATCGATCTTGATCTTTTCCTGGTTAAAATAATTCAGCTGGGCGATCTCACGCTGTGAACGGATCAGATCCGTACGGCTGAATTTCTCACCCGGAATGGTCCTCAGTTCCCGGCGGATCACATATTCCTTTGTTCTGTCATTCCCGCTGATCCGCACATTCTTGATGGTTGCCTGCGGACCTTCCACAATCCGGATCTCATAATCGATGGTATCGTTATAAACGGCTGTCTCCACCGGATCGGTTCTGAAGAAAAGATACCCGTCGTCCTGGTACAATCCGCTGATGTCACCCCCATCGGGCGATGCGGATTTACCCAGTTTCTTATTCAGGGTTTCCAGGTTATAGATATCCCCTTTGCGGATACCGAGGATAGCGGTCAGGATCGAATCGCTGAATTTCGTATTCCCTCTCCAGGAAATATTCCCGAAATAATACTGTTTACCCTCATTGATCTTGATGTCGATATTCAACCCGTCTTTTTTGGTATGGTACACCGTATCCTTTTCGATGATGGCATCACGGTAACCCAGGGTGTTATAGTAATCCAGGATATTATCCTTGTCTTCGGCATATTTTTTTGCATCATACTTCGCAGAAGACAATTTGATCCGGATATAGGGATCCAATACTTTTTTCGTTTTGCTGAATGTCAGGAAGCCTTTGTCTGCGAGGTATTGCTGGAACTTATAACGCTGGGGTTTCACCAGGTAGCCCGAGTCAAAACTCGGGTGCAGCGTTAAACGGGAACGTTCCTTGGTATCCTTTAATTGTTTTTTCAGTTTACCGGCATCTACGGTATTCCCTCCGAAGTTGATATTGTTGATCTTCAGTTTGGGGCCTTTATCGATGATAAAGTCCATGGATAGGGTATTGCTAAGGCTGGTATCCTTTTTTTCAACGATGGTCACTTTGGAATCCTGGTAGCCTTTGTCTGCATAATATTTTTTGATCGCTTCAATGGCTGAGATTTTCATGTTCTCGTTGATCACACGGTTGGGAACCAGACCGGTTTTACCCGCGAGGTCTTCCCCTTCCCCTTTCCGGATGCCTTTGAAATAGAATTTGGATAAACGGGGTCTTTCGGTAACGGCGATTTCAATGTCGATGTCCTTACCCACCAGTTTGGTTACATAGATCTCAACATCCGAAAAATAGTTCTGGCCCCATAACTTGGTGATGGCTTTGGAAAAGTTGTCACCCCCGGGAATGGTTACCTCATCGCCGACACTGATATTGGCAATGGAGATCAGGAGGTTTTCGTCAAAGAATTTGTTTCCGGTAACTTTTATCGCGGCGATCCGGTATTTTCTGGGTGTTTTTTGGTTGAATATATTCAGCAGATCTGCATCAATGGAAGTAATCGTGGTATCTGAATGGGTGGTTGTTTGCTGCGATCGGGCAGAGACACTCAGGAGCGAGGTAATAAAAGCCAACACTAAAATTTTGTACACTTTCTGCATCCGTTTCGGTTTGTAAGACTGCCAACATTAAGAACTTTTTTTGAGCTCAGTCAGCAATTGGTTCAGGTTTTTAGGCGGGGCAAATTAACTGGAATAATGAAAAGTGTTTGTTAAATCCCCCTTTGTCTGTAAAGCTGGTTGTTAATTAAATCAGGCCAATTGGGTTCCCTCCTCTATTTGTTGACCTGTTTTTCCGAATCTCCTTTCTCTTCCCTGGAAGTCGATGATGGCTTCATACAGGTTTTCTTTCCGGAAATCGGGCCAGCGGGTGTTGGTGAAATACAATTCGGCATAGGCAAGCTGGTATAGCAGAAAATTACTGATCCGGTATTCTCCGCTGGTGCGGATCATGAGTTCCGGGTCAGGAAAGTCACTGGTTGTCAGGTATTGCTGCAAGGTATCCTGGTTGATGGTTTCGGGGTCAATCTTCCCTGCTTTCACATCCTGACCGATATGCTTGACCGCATTGACCAATTCCCAACGGCTGCTGTAGCTAAGGGCCATGATCAGATTCAGACCGGTATTGTGACTGGTCATTTGCAGGGCTTCATTCAATTCATCGTGTGCAAATTTGGGCAACATATCCAGGTCACCGATCACATGCAAACGTATATTGTTTTTATTTAATATAGGTACTTCTTTCCGGATGGTATCCACCAGCAGGGTCATCAATCCCTCCACTTCCTGCTTCGGGCGGTCCCAGTTTTCGGTACTGAATGCATAGAGGGTCAGGTATTGGATCCCGAGCTCGGCAGATCCTTCCACGATATTTCTTACGCTCTCCACGCCATGATAATGACCATACAGCCGCTCCTGCCCTTTTTCCTCCGCCCAACGGCCATTACCATCCATAATGATGGCGATATGGTGGGGCAGATGCGTTTTATCGATCCGGTCAATCAGGCCTTCCTGCATAATGCTCTCATGAATTAGGCTGCAAATCTAACAAAATCAATGCGCATGGAAGGATTTAATGGCTTAAAAAATGCCATTTAACGCCATTCAAAACCTTAAAATTGGAATTTAATGCGAAGGTTGGGGGCAACGGTAGGAAGAAAGGTTAAAAGACACCCCTATTTTGAAGGTGGCAAAAGCATCTTTCTGGAGACTGTTCCCCCTTTGTCTGCCTTTTACACCCACGGAAGTGCCGGTTTCATAACTCCTGTCCTGTAACAAAAACCCGGGAGAGGGTGAACCATCGGGTAAGGGTGGAAATGCATCCGGTGCATACAGACCGCTCACATCATCCAGGTAATCCGTATTGGTGAAACGGTAGGTCAGTTCGGCAAATACATTGGTTTTTGCATTCAATGCATATTTGGCACCCACGGTAAAGGGGATACTGATGGCGATCGGGCTATAGGGTTTCAGGTTGGGGTATAGGGCACTGCCCTGTCCTTCTGTCCCCAACGGACGCAGAAAATATTTTTCGCCGTTCAGATAGGCATAGGGGTCGAAAGAAAAGACGCCAACACCCAGTCCCACATAGGGTGTGAAATTGTAGCCTTCGAAACCGGGTTGAAACTGGAAGAAATTAAAATCTCCGGCGATACTGATTTCCCAGACATTGGTATTAAAACTCAGGTTTCTGGTTCTTTGAACGGGATTATTGCTGTACACATCGGAATACCCCAGCATGGCATAGTCGCCGGATAAGCGGATACCGATATAATTGGTGATCTGTTTGCGGAAAAAAAGACCCGCTGCAAACTTCGGACGGTTGATGGCTGAATTCGGATTCAGGTCTCCGAAATAATGCGCCAGACCCACGGATACCCCTACCTCACCCTGGTGCACAAAGGGTTCCATCATTTGAGCCTGCCCTTGTTGCAGGGCAAAAAACAGGCTAGCCAGCAGGATGGTTTTTTTTATCATAAGTATTCGGATCGCTATCTTTTGTAAAATAGCATCAAAATTCAATACCATAAAAGTTAATTTCTTTTATCAAGACCCCAGGTAAGCTTGGTTCGCAGCGTGGACAGGAAACTATTTTCGTTCAAACGAACCAGATTTACCCCGAATTTCTCCCTCCGGACGGCCAATTGGATGGTTTTGTTCACAATTTCCCTTCTGGCATCCAGCGCGCAGATCACCTGGTCTGCCCTGCTTTCCACTTCAAAGGAAATCACATTGGTATCGGGTACCACGATGGATCTGACATTCAGGTTATGCGGCGCCACCGGTGTAATCACAAAACTGGATGAATCCGGAAAAAGAATGGGACCATTACAGCTCATGTTATAACCCGTGGAACCCGTGGGGGTGGATACGATCAGTCCGTCTGCCCAATAGGTATTCAGGAACTCCCCGTTCAGATAGGTATGGATCTTGACCATGGGTGACACATCCCTTTTGTGGATGGCAAATTCATTCAGGGCAAAGGGCGTTTCTCCAAACAACTTTTCATCCGAATCCAAATGGATCAGGGTTCGCTTATCCACCAGGTAGGTATGGTTGACGAGCGAATCCACCGCACTGGACAAGTCTTCCTTACTGATACTTGCCAGAAAACCCAGGCGGCCAAAATTGATACCCAAAATCGGTATGTTTTTATCCCTTACCAGGGTAACCGTATCCAGCAGGGTGCCATCTCCCCCCAAACTGATCATACAATCAATTTCCGCATCCAGGTCTTCAGAATGGTGAAAGGGTATGACTTTTTCATAGAGATGTTGCGGCAAAGTGAACTGCTCCATCAGTTGGTGAAAGAGCAGGATGGTGATATCGTAACGGGTCAGGTCTTCCAGTAACAACAACAGGGGATTTTCCTGTTCAAAGTCAAGACCCCGACTATAGATAGCTACTTTCATTGGGTAGTTTGTGATGAAGGCAAAGGTTTTACAGGCGATCAGGACCGGCTGTTACCGTAAGCAAAGCATAGAAAACAGTTATCAGCACTTTACTTTCAGACAAGGGTGGCCTGTGAATCCTTTTCCTAAAAATCGTTTCTCGTTTGTAAATATAAGCCATCCCTTCCCAGTTGGTTAAAGCTGTATTCTATTTTAAACACAAAATCATAAATAGAAACAATATCCATACCAAAACCCCAGGTGCGCATCAGCCGGTTATTGAGGGTGTTTGTGGGGTTGGGCGTGGGTGAATAGGCATAGCCCAGGTCGCCATAGGCTTTGAGAAAGATCCGGAAGGGGATCTTGTCATGGGTCTTGCTGGGAAAGGGATTGTGGAAAATAAACGACAGGATCTGCTTATGCAAAGTTGTTTTCAGTGCCCCGCCCACCATGCCGTCCACCACATTGTATTCCAGGCCGCGCAGTTGAAAATGGCCATAGCCGAACAGGCGCTGGTTGACAAAATATTCCCGGAAGGGTACTTTCAGATTGGCCATGGCTTCCAGGTGCAGAAAACTGGTTTTGGAAAAGGGAAGGGCATACACTGCCCTGCCACCTAACATCCAGAGACCCGAAACATTATCCAATCCGCGCCGGTATAAGTTGGCTTCCATTTGAAAACCCCGGGTGGGATAAGAAATATAATCCACATTGTAATACTTATACTGGTAACCAAAATCGATGTACTGCAGCCTTGTCCGGTGATCCGGGAAATAAAGGGGGTTGAGGATGAGTACGGAATCGTTTACACGT
>JAGWTX010000159.1 GCA_028875955.1 Bacteroidota bacterium
AATAAAAAATCAGAAGAATGAAACGTATCATTTTAGCAGACGATCATAGTTTTATCCGCAGAGGTCTGATACAGATCCTGACAGACGAATATCCCTCCGCAGAGATAACAGAAGTGGCCGATGGGGATGCCCTGGTAAAGGAAGTCATGCAGCATGACTTCGACCTGGTCATTTCCGACCTGGATATGCCGGGACGCGGCGGTCTGGAAGCGCTGGAACAGATCAAACAGATCAAACCCGATCTGCCGGTTCTGATCTTAAGCATCTACTCCGAAGACCTGTATGCCGTTCGCGCATTACGGGCGGGCGCTTCCGGGTATCTGAATAAAAATTCTGCTCCTGAAGAACTGATCAATGCGATACAACGCATCTCACTGGGGAGGAAATACATCACAGCCGAAGTTGCAGAAAAACTGCTTACCCAGGTTGATACCACCAAACATCCACATGAACTATTAACCAATAAGGAGTTTGAAATTTTCAAATTGCTGGCATTGGGCAAAACCATTACCCAGATTGCCGAAATTCTTTCCTTGGCCTTAACCACAATCAGTACCCACAGAAGCCGGATCCTGACAAAACTGAATCTATCCACCAATTCCGATCTAACCCGGTATGCGATTTCGCATCATATCATTTCAGATCTGGATGCCGGATAAAAATTGGGACTTCACACACTATATCTGATGTATTGGATTGGCAGAATCCGAACCTACAACCCTCCCGCCAATGGCGGGATGCGCTTCAGGTCATAGATATAAAAAAAGCGTCCTCATTGCTGAAAGACGCATTTGCGTCGGGAAGACAGGATTCGAACCTGCGAACCTCCCGCCAATGGCGGGATGCGCTTCCGGTCATAGAAATAAAAAAAGAGGCCGTCTCAATAAAAATTGAGGCGGTTTCTTTTTTTATGGGATAGATTTTTCTTTTTTCGAAGATTTGCAAAAAAGATGACAATTCCTCAGGCTGCCATCTTCCTGAGATTGTGTGCCAGTGCCAGGAGGCCTGTTTCAACGCTTACTTTATCGATTCCCCGTAACATAAAGCGTTTGAAGTGGTGATTTTGCTTGATATTTCCAAAAACAGGTTCGGTATCATGACATCGCTGCTTTCTTTTTTCGATTCCTTTTGTGGTTTTCAGTCGTTTTTCTGCCTTGTTCCTCAGCCGCCGATAATTATTGTTCACTTCGATTACACGGTCGCCTTGCTGCTGGTGGCATATT
Organism: Bacteroidota bacterium; assembly: GCA_028875955.1. GTDB lineage: Bacteria > Bacteroidota > Bacteroidia > Chitinophagales > Chitinophagaceae > Sediminibacterium. Next base: position 1,224 of record JAGWTX010000159.1, read on the forward strand.
TCGCGTAAAAAACAGCCTTCACAGTTTCTGGCTTTGTAGCTGTCTATGATTTTGGGATAGCCGCTTTTTGTTTCTTCTATTTTCCATCCTATATGCTTCATCGGTTCGCCGATCGGACACAGATACTGATTATTTTGTTCGTCATATGTAAACCGGTCTACTTTAAAACACTCATTGTTGCGGATCGTTTCATTTTGCATCCGGTCGAACTGGTTGTGTTTAACATAGGCGGTGATCCTTTTGTCTTCCATCCATTGATAATTCTCTTCACTTCCATAACCCGCATCGGCTGTTACATTGGTTGGCTTTTGTTTAAAGTTTTTAATGTGTTGTTCAAGGTGAGTGATTAGCGTGTTTGTATCGGTGGCATTCTGGTGAAGGGTGTAGGAAGCGATGTATTGGTTATTGGTGCTGAACTGTACGTTGTAGGCTGGTTTTAGCTGGCCGTTTTTCATGTGATCTTCCTTCATTCGCATAAAGGTGGCATCAGGGTCTGTCTTGCTGTAACTGCTCCGCTTCTCACCCAGGATCTTTTCCTGCTCCTCATACTTGTCCAGTGCCGCTGGCCAGTTCTTTTTAGCATAATTCAGCTTCTGTTTTACTTCCTTGCTTACCGGCTTGTCGCGCAGCACCTCATTGATCTTTTCTATGGTCTGCGTCACTTTTTCCGCATCGATCTTATCAAAAGTGGTCGGATCGGTATCATCCATTTCTGCAGCTGCTACCTTTTGCGCATATTGCCATAATCCGTTCAATTGCTCTTTGATCCTTTCCCTATTTGTGCCGATGGATTTACCCCATACAAATGTGTAGCGATTGGCATTAGCCTCTATCTTGGTACCGTCTGTGTATAGCTCCTTAATGTTGAGCAATCCAGCCTCACACAGCAGTGTTACCACCTGAGTAAAGATCGGTTGAAGGGTTTTCTGCAATCGCTCGCCCCGGAAGCGGTTGATCGTATTGTGATCAGGCTTGGCCATGCCTGCAAGCCACATATACTGAATGTTATTGCTTACGGCGTCTTCTATCCTGCGGCTGCTGTAAATATTATTGATATAGGCATACACCATCACTTTGAGTAGCATCCGGGGATGATAGCTCGTTGTACCTCCAGGTTTATACTGGTGAATCAATGCAGATATATCCACTTTATCCAAAACAGCGTTCACGATCCGTACAGGATGGTCCGCACTAATCAACTCTTCAAGCGTCGGTGGGAAAGCCATCAACTGGTTCTGATGGTTCTGCTTGAATTTGACTTTTAGGTTTTGTTGTTTGCCCATATATTATAGACATACAAAACTTCTTTTTTATTGCCCAAAACAACTACTCTTTTTATCAACCGTACTTGTGAATAAACTCACCCTAAAAACTAAAAAGAGGCCGCCCCTTTTGAGACAGCCTCTTTTTTTATGTGGTTATCTGAAACATCTATAAAATGAATTGATGCCACCTATCTGGTTTCCCGATTATTCCTTCCCATTAACCCTTTCTCATTGCCCATTCATGACCACAGAATATTTCTGGACTTTCCATTCCTTTGGATAACGGATCCCTGATAGTCACTGTGGTATTGCATTTCAGCGCCTCGCAGTTGCATAAAAAGGTTTATTAAAATACGCTTAAGATTGTCGTACCCTGATGATGGTCATAATTCAGCAAAATACACAGGGATAGTTTTGTCTTTAGAAAGAATGCAATACGATAAACGATTGATCTGACATATTCCCTGCAGACGATCCTGAAAAAAAGCATTCGAACTTACTTGCTGCAAGAAACAAAGGAACAGTATTTAATCTCATTTAAAACTATTGTTATGTACAGAAATGTAATCATTTCCTGCATTTGTCTTATGTCCGTTTGTGTCTTATTGCAACCGGATTCAGCGCAGGCACAGTCAAAACCCTGGTCGGTTCCCAGGGAAGCAATCAATATGCATAATCCTTTAGCGGGCAATGCGGCTTCTGTCAAAACAGGTAAGGAGCTATATGTCACTTATTGTACGCCCTGTCATGGAAATAAGGGAAAAGGGGATGGCATTGCAGCCGCTTCTCTGAAACCCAAACCTGCAGATCATACGTCTGCAGTCGTTCAATCTGAAACAGACGGTTCCTTGTTCTATAAACTGTCTGAAGGAAGAACGCCCATGCCTCAGTACAAAGCTTCGTTTACGGAAAGTCAGCGATGGGCACTCGTCAATTATATCAGAACCCTGGCCGGGAAGCATAAATAAAACCATTTGCGTTATTTCAAAAAATCTTGCTATGAAACATTCATTTATTCAGGTAAAAAAATGGCTGACTCCTGTACTGCTCCTGTTGGTATCAGGTCAGGCCATTTCACAAAACACGAAGTCATCCGCTGATTCAGCCTTGCTGGACAGGATCAGTGCGTTAGAAAAACAGGTATCCTATACAAAACCCGGTGAAGATCATTTGATGGTTGCCGGCTTGGTCACTTTCGGGTTTGTCAGTAATCATACCACAAATACCTTCGGCGGTGTTAGTCAGTCAACCAAAACCAATAGCCTGGGTGATGCGGATCATTTTGAATTCAGTCCCTTATTCCTCTGGCGTCATGGTAAAAAGCTGCTGATGGAATTTGAGCCCTCCTTCAGCAATGACCAGGTGGGTGTGAACTGGGCCGATATCTCCTATTTTGCAGCTCCCGGTCTCATCATAAGAGGTGGTTATATCGTTTTGCCATTCGGCGCTTACAACAAACGCCTTGCAGCCGGCTGGATCAATAAACTGGCATCTGATCCGGAAGGGATTCCGGGTGCAACCGATTATGGTCTGGAACTGGAAGGCGGATTTTATGCCGGTAATATGAAATGGAGTTATGATGTCGCAGTATCAAACGGGATGAATCTCCAGAGTGACGGATCACTGGGGTGGCCTGGTATAACGGATAACAACACCAACAAGAATCTTACAGCCAGGATCGGTTGGTTGCCTTTTGCGAACTCATCTTTTGAACTGGGTGCCTCAGTCATGACAGGAAAAGTGGGTGATCCGGGATCTCCCTATGCATCAGTAAAAGCCAATATGTATGCTTTGGATATGAACCTGATTGAGAATTTCAATCCTTTCCAATTAAATGTAAAAGGACAGTACAGCGTGGCAAATGTGACAGATGCTGCCTATGATAATCCGGTGAACACAGGAACCAACTATACCTTTAACAACAAAACCAAAACGGGTTATATCATGGCTTCGCTACGGCCAACCTATAGCGATAACCCGGTACTGAAAAATTTCGAAGTGGCTGCCCGTTATGGGAATTATACTACTCCCGCAAATTCACTTTTCGGGACCAAGGACAATTCTCTTTCCGTTGGACTGGATTACTGGCTGAACTGGAGAACCGTTGTCAAATTTTCCTATGAAGCCATCAAGGGGGATAATACCGTATCAACCGATATCGGTGGTACTCCGGGAGCCATTAACAAATCACATTCCATGTATTTACAATTTGCCATTCAATTATAAATCCTACCTCATGAAAACGATATTCTCCTATAAAAAAGCGACCGTACTGGGATCCCTGATCCTGCTTATGACCGCCAGCACCGTATTACTAAACAGTTGTGCAGTTAGTAAAAAAATATCACAGAGATCCGGTGTGCAGTTGTGGGCCGAGAATTGCCAGCGTTGCCACAATACGCCATCACCTGCAACTTTTTCACCGGAGAAATGGGAAACGGTGGGTTTACATATGCAAAGCCGGGCCTTACTTACAGAAAGTGAAAGAGAAAAAATTGTGGCATTCCTGAAACAGCAATAGCATCATTGATGGATTCTTTTCAGTGCCTCTTTTTTACTCAGTGGACTGAGCGAATGCTCTTTGACAAAACGGATCACAAATGCGGGATCCGTTTTGCCATATTCACGAAGTGCCCAGCCGATGGCTTTGCGGATAAAAAAATCCTCGGCATCCGCCAGATGCAGGATATATTTTTTGAGAAGTTTTGTATCGGTGGCCGTTTTGTATTTTTTTTGAAACAGGAGGCTGCTTCTCTGTAACCAGATATTGTCTGACCGGTTCCACTTTTCAGTCAGGGGTTTTATACAGGCGGGGAAAAGCAGAAAAAAATCACTGAGCCAGTCGCTCCCGATATGATCCACTGAATCCCACCAGCTATGGGTGGTTAAACCGAATTCCAGCAATTCACCGGAAGCCGGAGTCCACAAGTGTTTGTGGTGTGCGAAAAGTTCAATGGCAAAATAATGATACTCCCTTTGGCGTAGCGAGAAACACTCTTTTACAATGTTTTCCAATTTTGTGTAATTGGAGATAGGGTTTGCCTGATAAAAAGTCTTTGCCGTACGGCGTCTTTCCGGTGCCGGAATACCCAGGAAATCGAATTGGTCTAATAAATAGGCTTTCATACCGGCAGCTTTTACCGGATCCGCAAGTCCTGTCCATTGTTTTTTCAAGGGTCTGAGATAGGGATGCATATCAGGACAGGGCAATGGCTTTTTTTTGTGCACTGCTCAAAAAGCAATTTTCAATGATGGTCATTACCCGGATACCGGAAGCCGCTGAAACTGCAACGGGTTGCCGGTGACGGATGGACTGGAAAATCGTTTCATAATAACCATAGTAATTTCCCTGTAAGGTGGGTACTTTTTGACGGATGATCTGACCGTCTTTTTCTGTATGCAGTAGCCCTTGTTCGGATTCAGGTTCTGTACCCCAGTCGGTGAGATTGGGTTTTTGGTTTTGCATCAGCAGGGTTTCCTGCACATCTCCCCGGCTTTTTAGGAAGGATCCATTTCTTCCATGTATGACATAGGCAGGAAAGGGTTCCCGTACCTGGTATCCTGCCTTTAATCTTACCCGTAACATCGGATAATACAAAAGGATCTCAAAATAGTCATCCACCCTGGAACCCGGTCTGGTCATGCGCAGGTC
>JAGWTX010000160.1 GCA_028875955.1 Bacteroidota bacterium
CTGAAACCAGATCCGGTCTTTTTTTCTTCGTTTTTCTTTTATTGAAACCCCAGGCAATAGAAGTTGCTGCACTGTTGTAAAAAAACAGCACATCTGAAATTTGGATTAGCAGATTAGCAGGCAGCATCCTGTTTTCTTCAATAATGTAACCGGCTATTTAACCTGATCCCGGTTCATTAATCGCGGTAAGTGTTTCAGGGTAAAATACATGATACCCAGTAATATCGCGAAGAGAATGGTGAATACCCAGAGTTTGGAGTAGTTCTGCGGCACCAGTATATGATGGGCCGAAGTGTATACCAATTCCTTGGGGTCTCTGATGATATCCCAGCTGTTAAAACGCAGGAACCGGCCAATAAAGATCCCGTAACTGCAAAGCAAGAGACTGGCAAATTCACAAAACAAAACCCATCCGGGTTTGAGAAAGCGGGATAAGAATTTTTCGACATTGAATAGGGAAACCATCCCTAAGATAAGACCGTTCCAGGTGCCCGTCATCACCAGGATCAGGTCATACCAGAATGGGAAACCGGGTTTCATCTCATAATGAAACACATCCGTGATGATATAGGGTGCGTTGGGAAAAAAAAGTAACCAGGCTGCCAATAAAACCACCGCGGTAAATGTCATCTTTTTCAGGTACTGAAACAGGGTGCTGATGACATAGGGGATGGCAGCTAAAAAGGTATTCCAGATATAAAAACTGTAATCATGCGTACCCGTTACAAAAAAGCGGACCGCCAGCAGGCTCATGGAGAAGGCGATGGAAAGCAATAACATTTTACTCGTTATCGTGATCTTTATTTTCATAGTAAGGTTTCCAGTTTCGGTATAAAAATCAGGGCGCCGATGATAACAGCCAGGATGGTTGACCAGAGCACGGCCGCTGCTGCCACGTCTTTGGCTGTTTTGATCAAAGGATGCTGTTCGGGGTGCGCCACATCCGCCAGTTTCTCGATGGCATGATTAATCATTTCCAGACTGATCACCAAGGCGAAACAAAGCAACAGCACTTCCCATTCTGTAATTGCCAGGTGAAACTGGAAACCGATGATGGTCACCAGCACGGCAGCAACCAGGTGGATTTTCCCATTCCGGTCATGGGTAAAAAACCATGCGATACCACTTCCGGCATGGACAAATGCCTTAAACAACGATTGAGTTTTCATGCGACAAGATTGAGATAAAACATAGCCGCTGGTCCTGCCGGCTATCTATTCAGTTCCAACCTAAAAGTAGGGGTAATTAAAAAGGAAACGCCAGTTTTTCCGGTAGTATTGGATTTAGTTTGTGTTAAAAATATGCCGCGGTTTCCATCAGGACGCCATATCAGATTCTGAAGTCTCTTCCAGCCGGGGTTCCCGTAGTTCAACCGGAGGGATGTATTTTTTACGGACACGCATATTCAGCAGCTCTACGATAAACGAAAATGCCATTGCGAAATACACGTAATTCTTCAGGTGCAGGTCATGGGTTTCTTCGCTGTTCCATCCCTCTACCAGCAGTACAAATCCAATCATTACCAGAAAGGAAAGCGCCAGCATCTTCAACGTGGGGTGTTTGTGAATAAAGGATGAGATCTTCGGACTGAAGAGGAACATGATGATCATGGCAATCACCACAGCGCTGATCATTACTTCCAGTCTTTTTGCCGTACCCCCGGCCGTGATGATGCTATCAAAACTGAATACCATATCGATCAGCATGATTTGTAAAACCGCTTTCCCGAAACCCAGCTGTTTGGATTTGATGCCTGCCGCCAGGTCTGCCTCGCCTTCCAGTTTGTGATGGATCTCAATTACGGTTTTATAGATCAGGAATAAGCCTCCGGCGATCATCACAAGACCGGACAGGTCAAAACTTTTATCAAAAACTGTAAAAAGGGCCTTCCCCTTTTGTGCCAGCAGCCAGCTTAATCCAAACAATAAGACCGAACGTGTGAAAATACCGGTCACCATCCACATCATTCTGCCTCTGGGCTGCTGAGGTTTGGGTAAACGATTGAGGATAATACTGACGAAAATGACATTGTCGATACCCAGAACGATTTCCAGTATCACCAGCACCACAAAACTGATCAGGTTTTCAGAAGTAAACAGCATGGATAATTTGATTAAGCTTGTTGGGAAAGATACCGGCAAATATTTTTTACAATGGCAGGGCCTTCATATACAAATCCGGTCCATACCTGCACCAGTGCGGCACCGGCATCCAGTTTTTCCCTGGCATCCCTTCCGGTAAAGATACCCCCGCTGGCAATGATGGGTATGGCATGATGGGTCTGTTCCGCCAAATAACGCACCACTTCCGTTGCCCTTTCCCTGACGGGCCTGCCACTGAGTCCGCCCGCACCGATATGCTGACTTTTCAATTTCGATTGCTCACTCAACATTTCCCTGTTGATGGTCGTATTCGTTGCCACCAAACCATCCAATCGTATCTCAAGCGAAAGGGATACAATATCATCCAGTTGTTCCCGGGAAAGATCAGGGGCAATTTTTAATAATAGCGGTTTGGGTTTGGGCTTTCCCTGATTCTGGTCCTGTAAAACAGACAGGATTTTTTTTAAGGAATCCTTTTCCTGAAGTTCCCGTAAACCGGGTGTATTGGGGGAACTGACGTTTACAACAAAATAGGCGACTTCCTCAAAAAGGCTGTCGAAACAAATACGGTAATCCTGCCAGGCATCCTCATTCGGGGTCAGTTTGTTCTTACCGATGTTGCCGCCCACCAGGAGGCCGTTTTTTGACCTTTGACTTTTGCCGGCAGACTCATTCCATGCTGCCAGTCTTCTCTTCACCATGTCCACTCCGTCATTATTAAAACCCATCCGGTTGATCAATGCCTTATCTGCGGGTAGACGGAATAAACGGGGTTTTTCATTGCCCGGCTGACCCTTTGGGGTCACGGTGCCGATTTCCACAAACCCAAAACCCAGGGCAGCCAATTCATTGAGATAAAGCGCATTTTTATCAAAACCCGCACCCAGACCCACCGGATTGGAGAAATCCAGTCCGAAAACCTGTTTCTGCAAATCCTTACCCGGGTAACAAAAAGACGATTCGATCAGTGATTGGATTGGTGGAATGCTACAACCCGCCCGGAGCAGGTCCATGGAAAAATAATGTACCTCTTCCGGCGGAAAACAAAACAGGATATCTCGGAGCAGGGGATAGATCATACTGCGAAGATAAGGTCTGTTTGTCAGGCATTCGTGTCCGGTATCGGGCTTTGGTTTTTGCAAAAATCCGGTCTGGTATCCAATCCGGTTGAACTAGCGGAAACCTGCGGACAGGGCATATTCCGGTCCCGGCTATTTTTAGTTGCATAAACAACCTTTTTCCTGTTTTTTTCCTACATTTGATAACACAAACCAATTTTATGCAGGAAGCTTATATCGTGGCCGGATATCGTACCGCAGTCGGAAAAAGCAAAAAAGGCGGATTCCGGTTTTACCGGCCGGATGATCTGGCAGTAGAAGTCATTCGTGGATTAATGGCCTCGGTTCCGCAACTGGATGCCAGCCGCGTGGATGATGTGATCGTAGGTAATGCGGTTCCGGAAGCGGAACAGGGTTTGCAGTTTGGAAGATTGATCGCTGCCCGGGCACTCGGTATCGGGGTTGCCGGGATCACCATCAACCGTTATTGCGCAAGCGGTCTGGAAAGTATTGCGATGGCAACTGCAAAAATCCGTTCGGGTATGGCCAGCTGTATTATTGCAGGTGGTACAGAAAGCATGAGTCTGGTACCCACGGCAGGTTGGAAAACCGTGCCTTCCTATTCGATCGCAAAAGATGAACCGGATTACTATCTCAGCATGGGTCTTACAGCGGAAGCGGTGGCAAAGGAATTTTCTGTGTCACGGGAAGACCAGGATCAGTTCGCCTATCAGTCGCACCAGAAAGCCATGCAGGCGATCCAGAACGGCTATTTCAAAGGAGGGATCCTTCCCATAACGGTGGAGGAAAATTATATCAATGAAAAGGGTAAAAAAGCAAGCCGTTCCTATGTGGTGGATACGGATGAAGGCGTTCGGGCAGATACCAGTGTGGAAGCGCTTGCCAAATTAAAACCGGCTTTTGCCCTTGGCGGCAGTGTTACTGCCGGTAATTCCTCCCAAACCAGTGATGGTGCCGCATTTGTGATCGTGATGAGCGAAGCGATGGTGGTTGAACTGGGTCTTACACCCATCGGCCGATTGGTCAATTGCGCTTCTGCAGGTGTGCACCCGAGGATCATGGGTATCGGACCGGTAGCCGCTGTTCCCAAAGTATTGAAACAGGCCAATATGCAATTGGCGGATATAGACCTGATTGAATTGAATGAAGCATTCGCCTCCCAGTCGCTGGCTGTGATACGGGAACTGGGTCTTGATCCCTCGATCGTGAATATCAACGGGGGTGCTATCGCACTGGGGCATCCGCTGGGTTGCACTGGTTGTAAATTAACCGTACAGTTATTACAGGACATGAAACGGCTGAATAAAAAATACGGCATGGTTACGGCTTGTGTAGGTGGCGGACAGGGTATTGCCGGTATTATCGAAAATCTCTAGGACTTATCATAATGCGATTTTGAAAGCCTGCCACGTGCAGGCTTTTTTGTGAAATCACCTGCGGTAATGACCAAGGTCATAATTCCCCTGCAAAGGATGGAATAGTTTTACAGTACAATCAATGACCATGAAAAATATATTAGTACCAACAGATTTTTCAGCCACTGCAGAAAATGCAGCCCGGTATGCATTACACCTCGCTGATCAGATAAATGCACCTAAGATCATATTGTACAATGCTTATCAGGCGCCGGTTGCCCTTGATCCCATGGCCATGGCTCCTGCGGTATTATTACTGGACGAAGAACAGCTCAGAACTTCCAGCATGGAAGCACTGGAACATTTTAAGGAAGAACTCAAAAAAGATTGCCCGCAAAACTGCAGTATTGAGCTTTTTTGCGAATATGCTTTACTCAATAACGGATTGGATCATGTTTGCGAAAAAACCGATTCTGATTTGATTGTTATGGGGATTACCGGGGGAGGATTGCTGGAAGAAACCCTGATCGGAAGCAATACGATTGCCGTTTCCAAACATTCCACCAAACCGGTAATCATTGTGCCCAAGGACGCCAGATTCAACAAGATAGAAAAAGTGGCCCTGGCCTGCGATTTCAAATCTGTTATTGATACCACACCGGTTGAACCCATCCGTAATTTGCTGGAGGAGACTTCGGCAAAATTGATGGTATTGAATATTGATCATACACATCAACACTTTGATCCTGAAATACCTTTCCAGAGTAAAATGCTGGATCAGTTGTTTCATTCCTATTATCCCGAATACCATTTTATTGACCAGATAGATTTTATGGAAGGGGTCCATAGGTTTGTACTCGAAAATAAAATCGACCTGCTGATCACCATACCCAAAAAACATGGGTTCTTTGACCAGCTTTTTCATCGGAGCCATACAAAACAAATGGCTTTTCATGTACATGTTCCGCTGATGATCGTACATGATTGAACCAGTCAGGTCAGCTCAGGTATTTCCCAACGATGGGAACCCTTCTGCCCACCCCGAATGCCTTGGGTGATACGCGGATGATCGGACAGAACTGGTTACGCTTGTATTCATTGTTGTTCACCATTCGTAAAGTGCGGTCAACCAATGCCGCATCAAAACCCTGCGCCTTGATCTCAACCGGTCCTAACCGCATTTCAATGTATTGGTAAAGGATCTGATCCAATACGGCATAATCGGGTAAGCTATCACTGTCTTTCTGGTCGGGTCTAAGTTCTGCACTCGGGGCTTTGGTGATGATGTTTTCCGGAATGATGGCTGCATGACGGTTGATAAATCTGGCCAGTGCATATACCTGCAATTTGTAACAATCGCCCAGCACACCCAGGCCTCCGGCCATATCTCCGTATAAGGTGCCGTATCCTGTGGATAGTTCACTCTTATTGGAAGTGTTGAGTAAGATATAACCGAACTTATTCGCAATGGCCATCAGCAGGTTTCCCCGGCTGCGGCTTTGGATATTTTCTTCAGCAAGTGAAAATGGCAGGTTCTGAAAAACAGGTTGCAGGGTGTTTAAAAAAGACTGGTAAAT
>JAGWTX010000161.1 GCA_028875955.1 Bacteroidota bacterium
CTGACGCCGGTAGAAAGGGTGTTTCATGCTTCCTTACCGGAAAAGGAGAAATTCCTTTCCTTCGACAGACTATGGGAAATTTACGAGGAAGAAAGCCCCATGCCCGGACAGGAAAATTTTTATGAATATGCCCTGCCCGATCCCGCCTTGATACCCGAATTACAGGCGCTCAGTCTGGAAGCCTACCAGGCAGTCGGCGGAACCGGTTATACCCGTGTGGATATCAGGATGGATCAGGCTACCGGACAATTATATGTGCTGGAAGTAAATGCACAATGCGGCATCAGTGAAGACGAGGATTATACTTCTATCGGTGCTATCTTGCGTATGAGCGGTTTATCTTTTACCAACCTGATCCAGGCCATTTTGAACGATGCATTCAGAAGAAAATATGCCATCGGATCTGATCTGAGCACCGGTTTAAAAGGATATTCGCTTTAGCCCAATCACTCCCATGAAAATCTGCGTCTTACAACCCGACTATTCCACCACAGCAGTAGAATACCAATACTATGATCCGCCCCGCGATCTTTCCTCACTCATGCCCGATGCGCAGGTGGATCATGTTTTCCTGAATAAACTTACCACCTATAAACAGCTGAAAGCGCTGAAGAACAGCGGCTATGACGTGTTTGTCAATTTATGTGAAGGCTATCTTGAATGGGAAGTGCCATCCATTGATGTGATCTATACACTGGAACTGCTGGGTCTTCCTTTTACCGGACCGACCACCCTGCTATACGATCCGCCCAAAGAGCTGATGAAATATATCGCGTATTGTGAAAACATACCCACGCCGGCCTATACCCTGATCGAAAAAGAAGAAGACCTGCAAAACATCCCGGACTATTTGCAATACCCGCTTTTTGTCAAACCCGCCAAAGCAGGCGATAGTTTGGGGATTGATGAAATGTCGCTGGTGCATAACCGTGAAGCGTTACTCGGGAAAGTAAAACTTGTGCAAAAAGAATATCCCCGGCTGCTGGTGGAAGAATACATCGCAGGGAGGGAGTTCACCATATTGATAGCTGCAAATCCAGATGGCGTTACGGCCACTACCTTCCGGCCCGTAGAATATATTTTTCCCGAAGGGTTTGCGTTCAAGACCTATGCACTCAAAACTTCCGAATTACATCCCGATGCCAATATCCCCTGTTCGGATCCCGTGATCGAACAACAACTCAGGGATGCGGCACAGAAGATCTTCAAAAGTTTCAATGGCGTGGGCTATGCCAGACTCGATTTCAGGATGGATGCCAGGGGCAATCTCTATTTTCTGGAGATCAATTTCACCTGTTCTGTTTTTTATAGTGATGGTTATGAAGGTTCCGCCGATTATATCCTCAAACAAGACGGGATCGGCAAAGCCGGTTTTCTGAAGCATATCGTTACCGAAGGCATCGCCCGGCACCAACGTATGCAAAAAAAATATATGATTAAGGGAAATGCGCTATCCGGATACGGGATCTATGCTACCCGTCAGATAATGCGTAATGAATTGATATTCAACGGAGAAACACGATCACAACGCATTGTAACCCGCCGGTTTGTAGAAGAAAACTGGTCGGATAACGAAAAGTTAATCTTCCGCAGGTATGCTTATCCACTGAGTAATGAAGTATTTTTGCTCTGGGACAATAATCCAATGGAATGGGCTCCCCAAAACCATAGTTGTCAACCCAACACTGCCTATAACGGATTAAATGTAATCGCCATTACAGATATCCAACCCGGGCAGGAACTAACCCTCGACTACGCATCCTTTCTGGATGAACACATGGAGCCTTTTCAATGCAGTTGCGGTAAACCGGAATGCCGGGGCCTGATCAAAGGTTCACCGGGTAATTCGGTCACTTCACGGGAAAGCGGGTTTTCTGCTTAAACAACACTGCCGTTTATTAGTCCTACACTACCCATTCAATAACCGTTTGAATTGTTCAGACAATGTCTTGTGTTGAAACAGGCTTGCCTGATGGTGAATAAGAAAAGCGTGCATATATGTCAAAGTTTGAGATTCTAAAAAAGCTGATTCAAAAACACCGGATGCAACTGGTGGTTACCTATGTCTTGTTTTCCCTGGAAATGCTGGGGTCCTTGTTGCGACCTTTTTTTCTGGGTAATGCCGTGAACGACCTGATCAAGGGAAGCTATCATGGTTTGATCGTACTATCCACAGTTCATGTGGCCTGGCTGATCATTGGTACACTTCGGCACCGGTACGATACCAGAACCTATTCTGCCATCTATACATCCCTGGTTACCCGTTTTCTTTCCAGAAGAATTCAACAAACGGATGTATCCAAACTTAGCGCGCACTCGACACTGGCCCGGGAATTTGTTGATTTTCTGGAGTTTGACCTGGGCTATGTAATCGAAGCCGCTTATAACCTCCTGGGCTCTATCATTATGCTATATTTTTATGACAGATCCGTGGTGTTGCTTTGTCTGGCCATCCTCTTACCCGTAATGACGATCAGTTATTTCTATGGCAAAAGAATGAAGGGTCTCAACCGGATGAAGAATGATGAACTTGAGCAACAGGTGGATATCATTTCATCGGGCGATCAGAAAGCGATATTCAAACACTTTAATAATCTCCGTCACTGGCAGATCCGGATCAGCGACCAGGAAGCCTGGAATTTTGGTATCATGGAACTGATGGTGATGATCGTGATCGGTATTGCCTTGTTGCTGACCAATGCTGTACCGGGTCAAACCATCCTGGCCGGTAACCTGATCGGGATCTATACCTATATTCTCAAATTTGTTTCCGGTCTGGATACGATACCCTATACCGTACAACGGTTAACTTCCCTGAATGATATCACCCGGCGGATAGAACTCGAAGCAGATGACTTCCCCAATGAAGAAAGAAAGCTTACGTTCAAACAAAAAAAGATGCCCTTTACCAGCTGGCCACAGGCGTTGTAAGGAAGCTGTTTTCGATATCGATTTCGTAAAGTTTCCTTGCATATAGATGCTGCCTGCGTAAAATTGTATGGTTTTTAATCGATTCACCAATCCCTTTTACACATGTCATCCAGAAGAAAATTTATCCGGAACGCAGCCTTTGTTGGTGGCGGCAGCCTGCTGGCGCCTGCAGTCAATAACCGGGCTTTTGCTTATTTTAAAAACCGGATCGCCCCGAGCGACCAATTGAATGTAGCCGCTATCGGAATCAATGGCATGGGCTGGTCGGATCTGAATGCACTGGTAAAAATTCCGGGTGTGAACCTGGTGGGTCTGTGTGATGTAGATAAAAACGTTCTCGATAAAAGGATGGGTGAGTTGGGTAAGATGAATATCGATAGCAGACAGGTGAAGACTTATCGGGATCATCGGGATTTATTGGACAGGAAAGACCTCGATGCCGTGATCATCGGCACGCCGGATCATTGGCATGCGTTGATCATGATGCATGCCTGTGCCGCCGGCAAGGATGTCTATGTAGAAAAACCGGTGGGTAATTCCATTGGCGAATGCCGCGAAATGGTTAAGGCGCAACAGAAATACAACCGGGTAGTGCAGGCGGGTCAGTGGCAGAGAAGTCAGCAGCATTTTGCAGATGCCATTGATTTTGTACACAGCGGCAAACTGGGAAATATCCGTACGGTAAAAGTCTGGTGTTATCTCGACTGGAAACAACCACTGGATGTAAAACCCGATGCACCCGTACCACCGGGTGTGGATTATGCCCAATGGTTAGGTCCCGCACCCACGCGTTTATTCAATCCCAACCGTTTTCATTTTACGTTTCGCTGGTTCTGGGATTATGCCGGCGGACTCATGACCGACTGGGGCGTTCACTTACTCGATTATGCCTTGCTGGGTATGAAAGTGGCCATTCCGAAATCCATTGCCACCGTGGGTGGGAAATTTGCCAAACCCAATTCTGCAGATGAGACCCCGGATACCCTGATGGCCATGTATGAGTTTGAAGGATTTAATATTGTATGGGATCATGCCGTAGGCATTGGCAACGGCAATTACGGACGGGATCATGGTATTGCCTTTATCGGTAACAATGGTACCCTGGTATTAAACCGGCAGGGATGGGAAGTGATTGAAGAAAAAAAGAATGCCGATAAAGTGGCGGTTCCTTTTCAGAAATCAGTGGATGTGGGATTGGATAAGCATATGATCAATTTTGTGGACGTGATCAAATCCCGGAAAATGCAGGACCTGCATTGCCCCATTCAGGCCGGCGCAGACATCGCCAGCTTTGCGCAGATGGGGAATATTGCATACCGTACCGGTCAGAAACTCTACTGGGATGCGGATAAGATGGCATTTACCGATGCTGCCATCCAGGAAAAATATTTTATGAAAGAATACCACAATGGATATAAACTACCCTCGGTATAAACCGATAGGGTAGAAATTGTTGAAAGCGTTTCTTTGGAAGCGCTTTTTTTTGCGTGAAACACCTGGTATCCTGCGTAGAAACCCTTGTTCAATTCCCCTCAGGTCATGTTATCTTGCAGCCTGATGAACACAGATAAGAATCGAACGCATACGATCGCCTCTCCCTTAGACGTACTCAGATCCGTATTTGGTTACCCGGCTTTCCGCCATAACCAGGAAGCCATCATACAACAATTGCTTCAGGGGAAGGATGCCGTAGTGCTCATGCCCACCGGTGGCGGAAAGAGTTTGTGTTACCAGATTCCTGCACTTTGTCTGCCGGGGGTAACCATTGTGGTCAGTCCGCTGATTGCCCTGATGAAGGACCAGGTGGATGCCTTGCTGGTGAGTGGAGTGAAAGCGGCTTTTTTAAACAGTTCCCAATCCGGTGCCGAACAATCCCAGATTCTCCGGCAGTTGCGACAGAATGAATTGAAGTTATTATATGTAGCACCTGAACGATTGGTAGGTGGGGATATCAACCTGCTTCACTTTTTACAGGACTATCCCGTATCCCTTTTTGCCATTGATGAAGCCCATTGTATCAGTCAGTGGGGCCATGATTTCCGAACGGAATACCGGGTATTGAACCAGTTGAAACAGCGGTTCCCGGATGTGCCCCTGATTGCCCTGACAGCCACGGCAGATGCGATCACGCGGGATGATATCATCCAGCAATTGGCATTGCGGCAGTACACGGTATTTGAAAACAGTTTTAACCGGCCCAATATCTCTTACCAGGTAATTCCTAAGAAAGGGTATTATGATACACTGGTAAGATACCTGAAAACACACCAGGAGGATAGTGGCATCATTTATTGTTTGAGCAGGAATGCCACCGAAAAACTGGCAGAAGATTTACAGGCGGATGGATTTTCGGCAAGCGCATACCATGCAGGACTGGATAAAGCCACCCGGGATGAGCGGCAGGAGTTGTTTCTGAAGGATGACATCCGCATCATGGTGGCCACGATCGCTTTCGGGATGGGCATCAATAAAAGCAATGTACGGTTTGTGGTTCATGCAGACCTGCCCAAAAACATAGAAGGCTATTACCAGGAAACCGGAAGAGCCGGCAGAGATGGTTTACCGAGCGAAGCCCTGTTGTTTTATGGCGCGGGTGATGTGATCAAATTAAAAGGCTTCGCACAGGTAGAAAACAATCCGGAACAGACCGCATTGTTGCTGAAGAAACTGGATCAGATGGTGCAGTTCTGTGAAACCCGGCATTGCCGGAGAAAATTCCTGCTGGGCTATTTTGGCGAAAAAGCACCGGATTATTGCGGCAATTGTGATACCTGTCTGACGCAACCCGACCTGAAAGACAATACCATTGTTGCACAAAAATTACTGAGTGCCGTTTACAGGATCCAGCAATCCTATGGGTTGGGGTATATCATTGATGTTTTAAGGGGAAGTCAGAGTGAAAAGATCCGGGAAAACCACCGGTCACTTTCTGTGTATGGGATCGGGAAGGACTTATCTAAGGATGAATGGTTTCATTATGGGAAGGAACTGATTCAATATGGCTATCTGCAAAAATCGGATGCGGCTTTTCCGGTGGTGAGTCTCACAGAAAAAAGTAAGGAAGTGTTGTTTCAGAAAGCCAAAGTGTTTTTAGCC
>JAGWTX010000162.1 GCA_028875955.1 Bacteroidota bacterium
GAAGATGTTTTGCAGAAACTCTTCACAGCCATCCGGGAAGTGCCTGTGACCATGGTGAGTTATGGTGGCAGTCCGCATAACATTTCATTGCTGGTGCCCAGTGCGAACAAGACAAAAACACTGCAATTGCTCAATAAGGGCCTGTTCGGTTTATAAGACCTGTCAGCCCTTTTGGATAAAACCGCTGAAATTACATCAGCGGTTTTTCTTTGTATGGGCTTTCCGGTATCTTAAATTTTCAAGGGATTGCCATGGGACAACGGATCTTCTGTTTTTTTGTTTGCCAACTCCTTTTCCTGGGTGTTCGGGCACAGCTTGCCTTATCGGGAACTGTTGTTTCTGCGGATACCCATCTTCCTGTTGCAGCCGCCAATGTTTACCTGAACAACTCGACAGTCGGAACCATCACCGATGAAAAAGGGCAGTTCACATTGCAACGTTTCCCCAATGGAAGGTTTGATCTGGTGGTTTCCTGTATTGGTTATGAGACCTATCATGTCACACTTCAGTCCAACCAGTTACCCGAAAAGATCTCGGTGCAGTTAAAGCCGGCCATACAGGAACTGCAGGAAGTTGTTGTGGAATCCTATGACAGGAACGGCTGGAAAAAATGGGGTAAGCTTTTTATGGATAATTTCATGGGGACTTCAGCGAATGTGCGGGATTGTAAATTGATGAACCCGGATGAAGTGCATTTCAGGTATAGTGAAAAGAAACGGATGCTGGTCGCAACCGGATCGGATCTGTTGATTATTGAGAACAAGGCGCTGGGGTATATCCTGAAATACAATCTTACCCGTTTTGAATACCGGACAGCTTCACAGGAATTCTTTATCAATGGGTATGCACTTTTTGAAAACATGACACCCCGGAATGCGAAACAGGAAGCCGGCTGGATTCAAAAGCGAAGGGATGCTTATTACGGTTCCATGATGCACTTCATGCGTAGCCTGTTTCAAAATAAGATCAGGGAACAGAAATTTGAAATCAAGCAGGTTCTCCAACTCAGCGATGCCCAGTTTATGTATTTCAGAAAGCGGTATGCTGATTACCTGAAAAACAAAGAAAAGCTGGTTACTCCTTACGCTGAAAATGACCCCAGTAATTCCATTAACCAGGAGCTTATTCCAAAAGATTCCATGGGGATTTATACGGCTGTTTATCAGGCGAAAAAAAATCAGAAAATTGTTGTTGACAGTTTGCTGACAGGAGAAGACCTGGCTTACAAGGTCGACAGTGTAACACTGGGTTTTTATTTTACCGGCCGTTTGCAAATTGTTTGTGCGGATAAGGAAAACCCGCGTGAATTCAGACCCTATCTTCCCAGGGACCTTGCCTTTCGCCCGGCATTGTCCGAAGCATATCTGGTAAACGGGAAACCCCTTGCCGTTTTAGGCAATGGTAGTTTTTTTGACGGGGGCGACCTGATGATTGCCGGGTTCTGGGCATGGTCTGAAAAAATGTGTAATAAGCTGCCTTATGATTACTGGCCCTGAGGGTAATGCGCATTGGCTCATTGGTCTCCCTCTATTCGCGGGATCTTCGCTTTCCTGCGATTTGGCTATAAAAAAAATAACATTGTTGGTGAACTATCTTTTTTGTTACCGCTATTGATGGACAGATTCGAAAAAAAAGAGAGGTAAAGAATCCCATTCTTTACCTCTCTTTAAAATCATATTCCATCTGCGAAATCAGCGTAATCAGCGATCAAATGACCAGCAACGCATCTCCATAACTGAAGAAACGGTACTTATCCTTGATGGCTTTTTTATAAGCTTCCATCGCCAGATCATAACCGGCAAATGCGCAGGTCATAATCAGCAGACTGGTCTTGGGTAAATGAAAATTGGTAACCAGGCTATCGGCTACATTGAAGTTATAGGGAGGATGAATAAAATGGTTGGTCCATCCTTCACTGGGTTTCAAAAGTTTCTGTGCCGTAAAACTGCTTTCCATGGCTCGCATGGTGGTGGTGCCGATGGAACAGATACGGTGACCGGTTTCCTTGGCTTTGTTCACGATCTGACAGGCCTGTTCATTGATGGCATAATATTCAGCATCCATCTTATGTTTGCTCAGGTCTTCCACTTCAATCGGGCGGAAGGTTCCCAAACCAGTATGCAGGGTGACTTCTGCAAACCGGATACCCTGGATCTCACAACGTTTGATCAGTTCCTTGCTAAAATGCAGACCGGCGGTTGGTGCGGCTACAGCGCCTTCATATTTGGCATATACTGTCTGATAGCGTTCCTTGTCTTCCTCATCCGGTTTCCGTTTGATGTATTTGGGAAGGGGTGTTTCACCCAGGTGTTCCAGCATCTGCTTAAAGCTTTCATCATCCTCATCCCATAAAAAACGGATGGTTCTTCCACGGCTGGTGGTATTGTCAATGACTTCAGCTACCAGTTCTTCGTTCTCCCCGAAATACAGTTTATTGCCCACGCGGATTTTTCTTGCGGGATCAACGATCACATCCCATAAACGATTGGGTTTGTTCAGTTCACGCAACAGGAAAACTTCAATTTTGGCACCCGTTTTCTCCTTACGCCCATACATCCTGGCCGGGAAAACTTTGGTGTTATTTACCACAAACACATCCTTGTCATCGAAATACTCCAGGATATCCCGGAAATGTTTGTTCTCCATATGCCCGCTTTTGCGATCTACAACCATCATTCGGCTGTCTTCTCTTCTTTTGGTCGGGTTTTGGGCAATCAGGTTAAGGGGAAGGTCAAACTTGAACTGTGATAATTTCATCTGACTAATCTTGTTTTAGATGATAGCCACATTCAGTAGTCTTTCCGCTGCTGGCGGAAGTCACTCACTTCATGTTACGGCATGAATTTTAGAAGTCGGCAAAGGTAAGTTATGAAAAGCAATGCACCAATTCCGAATCAACCGGGGGTGATCCTATTGTGCATATCTTAACCGGCTATTACCCGGTATGGAGGATATAAGTCTTTGTGTATAAGCACTTTGTGGGTTCATAAACAGGTCTTCAGCCTCACCGCTTTCCTCAATACGTCCCTTGTTCATCACCAGGATCCGGTCGCTGATATACCTGACTACCGACAGATCGTGCGAAATAAAAACGGCGGTGAAGCCAAACTCCTTTTTCAGGTCATTTAACAGGTTTAAGATCTGCGCCTGTACACTTACATCCAGTGCTGAAACGCTTTCATCGCAAATGATCAGTGAGGGGGATAAAGCTAGCGCCCGGGCAATCACGATCCTTTGCCGCTGTCCGCCGCTGAATTCATGCGGATACCGGTGATAATGTTCCGGAAGCAGGCCTACCTTATCCAGCAATTCCCTTACTTTTTGGGATCTTTCTTTTTGGTTGGCATATAGACCTTGGACCAGCATCGGTTCTGCAATCGCATCACCCACCTGGATCCTCGGATTCAGGGATGAATAAGGATCCTGAAAGATCAGCTGCATTTCTTTTCTGAGTGAACGCAAGGTAGCGGGTGCCACTTCTCCCAGGTCTAAACCTTTATACAGGATCCTGCCCGAAGTCTTTTCTACCAACCTGAGCAAACTACGACCCAGTGTTGTTTTACCACATCCGGATTCGCCCACCAGTCCTAAAGTTTCACCTGTATAGAGTTCAAAACTGACATCATCTACCGCTTTTGTATACTGACGGGTTTTTCCAAAAAAGCTTTTGCCTCCCGGGAAATACACTTTCAGGTTTTGTACGGAAACCAGCACTTCCTTTTTCTGGGCAGATGTATTTTTTATGGCCGTGAATTCCTGTGTTACAGGACCGGTTTGTAAGGAAGGAAATGGGATATCGGTTGCGGTTCCCGTTGTTACCATAAAATCTGCCACCACGGGTAATCGATCCCCTTTTTTATGCAATAGGGGTCGGCAGGCCAGTAACGCTTTTGTATAGGGATGTTGCGGGTGCCGGAATAGGGCTTCTGCTGTGTTTTTTTCGACCAGTTCACCCTGGTACATGACGGCTACGGTATCTGCCAGGTCAGCCACCACACTCAGATCATGCGTGATAAAGATGACACCCATCTGTGTTTCTTTTTGCAGGTCCCTTATCAACTGCAGTATGCTTTTCTGCACCGTTACATCCAGCGCAGTGGTTGGTTCATCACAGATCAGCAGATCGGGTTCACAGCTCATGGCCATTGCGATCATCACCCGTTGCTTCTGTCCGCCGCTTAATTGATGCGGGTAGCTCGAAAACATCCTTTCCGGATCGGGTAGTTGGGTTTGCCTGAACAGGTGAAGGGTTTTCTCTTTGGCTTCCGCCTCAGAAACAGGCTGGTGTTGCCGGATGGCTTCAACTACCTGGAAACCACAGGTAAAAACCGGGTTCAGGGAAGTCATGGGTTCCTGGAAAATCATCGCGATCCGGTTGCCCCTGATTTTTTGCATGGCAGCAGGACTTTGCTGTAAAAGATCAACCGTATCCGATCCAGGTGTAAAAAGGATTTTACCAGATCTGTAAATGGCAGGCGGACTGGGCAATAATTGCAGGATGGAAAGCGAAGAAATTGATTTTCCGGAACCGGATTCACCTACAATTGCCAGTATTTCTCCTTTGCTAACAGATATGTTTATATTTTTTAATGCATTTGAAACCTTACCGTCACTGACAAAATCCAGTACCAGTTGGTCTATTTGCAAAAGAGGGGTTTGCATGTTGTAAATATAATTGGGAAAATCTGATTCGAACCTGCCATCATGCATTGTCTGAAAATTAGGATTCTAACAGGTATTTTTTACACAATCATTGTTTTTATTGCTTCCCTTTCACCTAATTTTGCGCTCACAGTTGTTAGTTTGGAGTGCGGTTTGCATGCATGTCTGAAAATAAAAAATTATGATTCGAAAATCCTGGTGGAAAATAGCAAGTTTTGTTTTACTCTTATATACCTGCACTTACGGATTTTTTGTTCCAGTTCCATCGCCACCGGGTGTCCCATTGAAAGAAACCATCCGGAATCTTTTCTTTCACGTTCCCATGTGGATCGCCATGATGGTTTGTTTTTCGGTTTCTGTTGTTTATGCCATCAAATATTTGAGAAAACAGGATCCGGTGAGTGATGTGTATTCAACCGAATTTGCACGCACCGGAACCGTATTGGGCGTTTTAGGATTGCTTACCGGGATGATCTGGGCCAATTACCAATGGGGTAAACCCTGGAGTGGTGACCCCAAACAAAATGGTACGGCGATCGCATTGCTGATATACTTCGCATATTTTGTCGTAAAGGGTAGTTTACAGGACGAGGAGAAGCAGGCACGCATCGGTGCTGTCTATAATATTTTTGCCTTCTTCATGTTGTTCCCCACATTGTGGATCCTGCCCAGGCTTACGGAAAGTCTGCATCCCGGCGGACAGGGTAGTGAGGGGAATCCCGGATTAAACCCAAAGGATACGACCATGCATATGCGCACTGTGATGTATCCTGCATTTCTGGGATGGACCCTGCTCAGTGTCTGGATCAGTTCCTTACGCGTAAGGTTATCGATCATCAAATTAAAACAATTGAACCATGAATAATTGGAAAAAAACAGGAATTGTTTTTGCAATGTGTATGATGCAGGCCATCCTTCACGCACAAACCGTTGTGAATCCGGATTCTGCAGATATGATGCGGAGTAACGGGAAAATCTATGTGGTGGTGGCCGTAGTGGTTACCATTTTACTCGGACTGTTTCTTTATGTATTCAACCTGGACAGGAAAATTTCAAAACTGGAAAAAAACCAACGCCCCTGACCTTTTTCTTTCAGTTTCTTCCCACAAAATCTGTATGGTAACCTATACTTTTTAAGTCAATAAGTACTCAAACTAAACGATTATACAATGTCAAGTCAACAACCGTATAGCTTTTTCAAAAGCGTAGAGAAAAGCTTTGATAAAGCTTCCCAGTTTACCAAATGGGAAAAAGGGATCCTTGAACAGATCAAAGCCTGTAATAGCATTTACAGCATGCGTTTTCCCGTAAAAATGGATGATGGAAGGATTGAAGTTATTGAAGC
>JAGWTX010000163.1 GCA_028875955.1 Bacteroidota bacterium
TGGTGGATGGTAAAAAATTCTTTGGGGATGATCCGAAAATGGCGACCAGGAACCTGCCTCCGGATGTGATCGATAAGATCCAGGTTTTTGACGACCTGAGCGACCAGAGTAAATTCTCCGGTTTTGATGACGGGAATCGTGTGAAGACGATCAACATCACCACCAAAAAAGACAAGCGCAAGGGCTATTTCGGAAAATTAAACGTAGGTGCCGGAACTGCCGGAACCTATGATGAGAACCTGAGTGTGAACCGTTTCAATGGTGATGAGCAATTATCACTGGTTGCGCAGGCAAATGATATCAACAAGCAAAACTTTAACCAGCAAAGTCTTGGCGGTGGCCGTGGCGGCTTTGGTGGCGGCCGTGGCGGCGGAGGATTTGGTGGCGGTGGTGGTGGCGGTGCTGCCAGTGGGATCACAACCATTGGTGCTGCGGGTTTGAACTATCGTTCGGCCTGGAGTAACAAAGTGGATGCTTATGGCAGTTATTTCTACAACAATTCGCATACGGCAGTTGATCAGTTGAGCCGGACACAAAACCTGGTGGCATCTGATTCCTCTACGTATAATGATGCCTCATCCAGTTCCATTTCCCGCGATGAGAACCATCGGTTCAATTTCAATATTGAAGACAGGATCGATTCCAATAATTCACTGATTTTCCGTCCGAACATCACTTTCCAGTCATCTTCGCCCAGCAGTTCCTCCTCTACCATTACAACCGGTGGCGATAAAGGGGTACTGGTGAACCAGTCAACCAGCAGAACCAATAGTTATAACAGTGGCTTTAATATCAGCGGTGCCAATCTGCAGCTAAGACACAGGTTTGCCAAAAAATACCGCACCCTTTCACTGGATATGAATTTTTCCGCCAGCCAGAATGATGGGGACGGGTTCAATTATTCGGTGAACTCATTTTACAAACCCAGGATCAGTACGGATACCATCAACCAGTATTATACGGATACGGCAAAATCGCTCAGTTTCAGCCCAACGCTTTCCTATACGGAGCCGATCGCCAAGAACCAGGTTTTGGAGTTCCGTTATTCATATACGTATAACAACTCAACCAATATCAACAACACTTACCGTTTTGACAATGGTAACCAGAAATTCAGCCGGTTTGACAGCTTATACAGTAACTCGTATAAGTTCACTTCCAATACCAGTAATGCCAATGTGAACTGGCGTTTGCAGGGTGCCAAATTCAATCTGAACCTGGGAACGGGTTTACAGTTCACAGACCTGAACAGCCTGAATACAACCAAGAATGTACTGGTTGCCAGGAACTATGTGAACTTCACCCCGCAACTGTTCTTTACCTATAACTATTCCAGGAGTAAATCGCTGAGGGTATTTTATACCGGAAGAACCGGGCAACCCAGCACCAATCAGTTACAGCCCATCACAACCACCACCGATTCCATCAATTTCCAGATCGGTAACCCGAACCTGCGTCCGCAGTTCACCCATAGTTTGCGGTTGTTGTATACCAATTTTGATCCTTTTACCCAGCGTGTGATCTTTGCAACGATCAATGCAAGCATGACGGCCAATGATATCCAGAGCTCCATTACCCAGAACCCGAATGGCGGAAGAACCACTACTTATGTGAACCTGGGCGGCACGTATAACCTGTCAGGATATTTCAATTATGGTTTCCCATTGAAGCATCCGAAGTCAAACCTCAACTTCAGGACCAATGTGAACTATGCACAGAACCAGTCATTGCTGGAAAACAAAAGCAATTACACCTATAATACAACATTGGGGGAGACCATCAGCTGGACAACCAACCTGAAACAGGGTTTTGACATGAACCTGAGTACGGCTTCCACCTATAATATCGCGCGTAACTCCTTGCAGAGTTCTCAAAACCTGAATTATTATACACAGGTACTCTCAGCCGAGTTTACCTATTACAATACCAAGGGGCTGATCATAGCGAGTGAGTTTGATTATACCTATAATGGCAACCGTGCAGCAGGGTACAATACCAGTGTACCTTTGTGGACACCTTCCATTGCCTATCAGTTCCTGAAAAACAAAGCCGGTGAATTCAGGTTAAGCTGCTTTGATGTGCTGAATCAGAACCAGTCCAGTACCCGTACGATCAATTCCGCACAGATCATTGATACCAGAACCAATACCCTGACCCGCTATTTCATGCTCACCTTTACCTATAACCTGCGGAATTTTGCCGGGCAACAGCAGAATATGCCGGGGATGATGCGGGGGATGTTTGGTGGCGGAAGACCGGGTGGTGGATTCGGTGGCATGCGCAGGGGTGGATAGTAACCATAATACAGCAGACTAAACTATGCGAGACATATCCAGGTATCTACTGGGGCCGTTCAAATTTTGAACGGCTTTTTTCTTGCCAGGGGCTTAAGTATTTCTTAACCTTTCTTTTAAAAAAAATTAGGCTGATTTCTTCAAACTGTTATACTTTTACAAAATTATTCTAAGAAAACTTAGACATATATCAGTGAAACACACACTTACACATATTAATTTTTATTCAGCCCCCAAAGCTGAACCGCTGGCTAACGGTGTAATCCCGTGTAGCTTCCTCCCGCGACCTCGACGTGGTTGCTGATAGGACGAGCAACTGGCACTTGCCCCTATCAGTGGAAATTCTCCCGGAATTGATTTAAAAACACAGCCGTGTTTTCTCTTTTCACAATTATTAATACTGACAAGTTGGAAGATAAGATTATTGTTCGTGTAGCGAATGGTGGAGACACTCATTACGCACAAACCATAACAAACGAAATGGAGGCTTCAGCAAAAGCCCGCGGAACCGGTATTGCCAAACGCAGTCCCGAATACGTTGCCCGTAAAATGGAGGAAGGGAAAGCCGTGATCGCGGTTATGCCGGATGGTACCTGGGTGGGGTTTTGTTATATTGAAGTGTGGGGTCATGAATCCTTTGTGGCCAACAGTGGTTTGATCGTAGCACCTGAATTCAGAAAAAGCGGCATTGCCAAAAAAATCAAACAGCGGATCTTCAACCTGTCAAGAGAGAAGTATCCGAATTCAAAAATATTTGGACTGACCACCGGTCTGGCAGTGATGAAGATCAACAGCGATCTGGGTTATGAGCCCGTTACCTATAGTGAATTAACCGATGATGAGGAATTCTGGGCAGGCTGTAAAAGCTGTGTGAATTACGATATCCTGATGAGCAAGGATAGAAAGAATTGCATGTGTACGGCCATGTTATACGATCCGGCTGATCACCAGGAGCCCAAACAGACTTCTAAGGATTTCAGAGAAAAATCAAAGATCTACGAAAGATTCATGAAGATCAAACAAAGCCGTCTGTTACGATGGTTCCGGAAAAAAGAAGGTGGAAACGGCGGTGCTGCTCCCATCAAATCCAAATCTTTTTTTCAAATCTTCTTCCATCTTTAAAAACCTATTTCCCAGCAGACAGACAAGCCCTTCGGGGATTGAAATCGCAAACAGACAATAACCATGGAACAGCAACAGGACAACAACACAGCAACCAACCCATCAGGAGCAACAGCAAAAGCAGGGGATATTGTGGTATTAGGATTTAGTGGCGGGCTCGACACTTCCTATTGTGTAAAATATCTGACAGATGACAGGGGCTTTCAGGTGCACAGCGTAATCGTGAATACCGGCGGGTTCAGCGATGCAGAACTGGCGCAGATCGAAAAACATGCCTATGCATTGGGTGTCAGTTCACATACGACCGTTAATGCAGTGAAATCCTATTATGACAGTATCATCAAATACCTGATCTACGGCAATGTTTTAAAGAATAATACCTACCCCTTAAGTGTCAGTGCAGAAAGACTCAGTCAGGCCTTACATATTGCCGAACATGCCAGGAAAATGAACGCCAAAGCAGTGGTTCATGGTAGTACCGGAGCGGGTAATGACCAGGTTCGTTTTGATATGATCTTCAATATCATGATACCCGGTGTGGAGATCATCACTCCCATCCGCGACCTGCAATTAAGCCGGGAAGCGGAGATCGCTTACCTGAAGCAAAAAGGGGTTGCCATGAATTTTGAAAAAGCCGCATACTCCATCAACAAGGGTTTGTGGGGAACCAGCGTGGGTGGTAAAGAAACCCTGCAGTCAAAAGGGATCCTGCCGGAAGAAGCCTGGCCCACACAGGTAACCAAAACAGAAGCCGAAGAGGTAAAACTTCATTTTGAAAAAGGAGAATTGCGATCTGTAAATGACCAGGTATTTGAACACCCGGCACAGGCCATTCAATACCTGCAAACCCTGGCAGGTCCTTTTGGAATCGGCAGGGATATCCATGTGGGCGATACCATCATCGGCATCAAGGGCCGGGTAGGTTTTGAAGCGGCAGCGCCCATGGTGATCCTAAAAGCGCACCATGCATTGGAGAAACATGTGCTTACCAAATGGCAGTTGGGCTGGAAAGACCAGCTGGCACAATTTTATGGAAACTGGTTGCATGAAGGACAGATCCTGGATCCGGTGATGCGCGATATTGAAGCCTATCTGGAAAGTTCACAGGAACAGGTTACCGGGGATGTGTTTGTACAACTGTTGCCCTATCGATTCCAGGTGATCGGTATTCAATCGCCTTTTGACCTGATGAGCAGTAAATTTGGAAAATATGGCGAGATGAATACCGGTTGGTCCGGACAGGACGTAAGAGGTTTCTCAAAAATATTCGGTAACCAGACGGCTATTTATCATAATGTCAAATCATCCCAGCAATAAAGTCATATCGGTACAACAACCCCTTCAGCATGATTTTTGGGGGCAGCATTGTGAAAGCAATACTTTACTGGATGAGGCAAGCCTATGCATCAAGCAGGAAAGGATGCCACCCGGCACGGCAGAACAGTTGCATTATCATCAACAGGCACAGCAATTCTTTTTTATCCTTAACGGGCTGGCGAAATTTGAGATAGAGGGAGAATCCTATCTGGTTTCAGCAAAAGAGGGTATCCAGATACGGCCGGGACAGGTTCACAGGATTGTGAATGCGGGTGAATCCTCACTTGAATTTATACTGGCTTCGCAACCTTCTGTGAAACATGACAGGCACCTGAAGGATGCGGATACAAATCCCTAATGAACATGACAAATACAAATACAAAAGAGCAATCCATCCAGGATCAGAAGGCAACCAAAAAGGTTCGTGCAGGAATCATCGGCGGTGCAGGATATACCGGAGGGGAGATGATCCGTTTACTGATCCATCATCCCGATGTGGAACTCGTTTCTGTGGTGAGCAGCAGTAATGCAGGTAACCCGGTGAGCAAGGTACACGGGGATCTGACGGGTGAAACGGATCTGCGGTTTGCAGAAAAAATGGAGGAAGCGATTGATGTCTGTTTTCTCTGCGTAGGACATGGGGATGCCAGAAATTTTTTATCAGCCAATACCCTGCCTGAAAATAGCCGGATAATTGATTTGTCGCAGGATTTTCGGTTAACAGAAAAATCAACCCTTTCCGGAAAAACCTTTGTATACGGTCTGCCGGAATTGAACAGGGAGACCATCCGTTCTGCAAAATACATTGCCAACCCGGGTTGTTTTGCAACCGCCATCCAGCTCGGATTATTGCCCCTGGCCAAAGCAGGTATCCTGGGTGATGTATACACAACCGGGATTACCGGGTCAACGGGCGCAGGGCAGGGTTTGAGCCAGACCTCACATTTCAGCTGGAGGGCAAACAATATTCAGGCATATAAATCATTACAGCACCAGCATCTGCACGAAATATTACAAAGCCTTCGGCAATTGCAGGGCAACGATGGCATGTATGTGCACTTTGTACCCTGGCGGGGTGATTTTACAAGAGGTATTTATATCAGTTCAGTCATTGATTGCGGTCTTCCGCTGGATGAGATCAGACAGTTATACCAGCAGTTTTATGACGGTCAGCCATTTACACATGTGAGTGATGCGATGATAGATTTGAAACAGGTGGTGAATACCAACAAATGCCTGATCTATCTGGAAAAACAGGGATCAAAAAT
>JAGWTX010000164.1 GCA_028875955.1 Bacteroidota bacterium
AGCAGCGTACCCGATCTCGCACAGCGTGGAAGGTTTTCACCCTTTCTTTTTAAAGGAACGGTTTTTAGTACGGGAGGATATTCTGCACTGTATGGTCAGGCTTTGTCTTCCGCCCTTATCCTGGAGAGTGTGGATATACCGGAACGGTCTGAAGCGAATGCATCTTTCTCGCCCATATTTATAGGTGCCGGATTGCAGGAGGTTGCCCGCGACAAAAAATCTTCCTGGGGTGTGAAATATGATTATACCAATCTGTCTGTATATTTTAAACTGGTCCCCCAGGCACCTGATTATTTTCAGGTACCGGCCTATCATGCTGCAGATGCCAATTTCCGTTTCAAAACCAAAAAGGGGGGTATCGTAAAATACTACACCACATTTGCAGCCAACCAGTTGGGGATCAGAAGACCCAATATTGATGATCCCCTGGTGAAAAATGCATTCAGCCTGAAAAATACCAACTGGTACAATAACCTGAGCTGGCGCGAGAATCTGGGTAATGGCTGGAAGATGAATCTCGGGTTGAGTTTCAGTACGGATCATAATGACATCCACAACCAGATCCAGGATCCCTCGAACCATCCGGTGAGTACGGGAAAGATTTGGATCGACAGCACCAATTTTCAATTGACGACTCGTTCTGATCTGAGTCAGATCAAAGCCGTATTTGATAAAAGGCTCAGTGGCATCAGCGTGATCCGCTTTGGCGGAGAATACATGTACAGTTACAATAACTCCGTATATAATAACCGCAAAGCCCTGCTCCCCGACCATTTCAAGGCATTGTTCAGTGAGGCTGATCTTTACATCACCAATGATCTTGCAGCCAAACTCGGGGTCAGGTTTGAACAATCCTCCCTGATCAATAAGGCAAATGTGGCACCACGATTATCTCTGGCGTATAAGACAGGTTTGCATGGACAGATGAGTATTGCCTATGGAACTTTTTACCAGAAGCCTGAGAACAATTATCTCTATGCTACTACCCAATTCGGTTATTCAAAAGCCACGCATTATATCATCAATTATATCCGTACCACAACCTTGCAGACATTTCGTGTGGAAGCTTTTTACAAACAATACGAAGACCTGGTAAAAACTTTTCCTGCCTATAATAACAACGGAAAGGGATATGCAAAGGGGATCGAACTGTTTTGGAGGGATAAAAAAACGTTTAAGGGATTGGATTACTGGGTCAGTTATTCCTATCTCGATACCAAACGGGATTACCTGAATTATCCCAAAGAATTGCAACCCAATTTCGCAGCCAATCATACAGGATCGCTGGTGGTAAAGAAATTCATCAACCAGATCAATACCGGTTTCAACTTCACCTACACGTATGCAACCGGCAGACCCTATTATTTTCTTTTGCAGAACGGAAACCAGTACCAGATTGCCGATCAGGGCAAAACCATCGATTATCACTCTTTGGGTTTCAGTATGAATTATCTCGCATCCCTTGGCAAAGCCTATGCGGTGTTTGTTGCATCGGTAACCAATGTGCTAAACAGCAACCAGGTTTTCGGATACAATTATTCGCATGATGGTGCGCGTAAAGAAGCGATCACGACAGCTGCACCCAGGTTTATCTTTTTTGGGGTGTTTCTGAGTTGGGGTGTGGACAGGAGACAGGATGCCATCAATAACAATTTGTAAACAAGTCACGCATAACCTATTTAATTACATTAAAACAAAAAGTATGAAACACGCATTAATTATTGTCAGTGTATTCTTTGCCACTATGGCAATCGGGCAAACAAAATATGAAGCAGGAATGGTTCGCGGGCTGGAACAGTTGAAGGATGCAAAGACTGCAGAAGATATGGCTGCAACTTCCGCATTTTTCGAACGAATCGGCGACGCGGAAAAGGACAAGTGGCTGCCTTATTATTATGCTGCATATGCCAACTACCTGACCGGCTGGATGAACCCGAAAGCAGACAAGGACAAAGTGGGAGAAAAAAGCAAGGAGCTCATCACAAAAGCGGAAGTCCTGGAACCCGAGAATTCAGAAATCTATTGCATGAAACAGATGGTAGCCATCATGCAGATGACGGTGGATCCCATGTCGCGCTGGCAATCCTATGGTGCTGAAGCCAGGGCCGATATCGAAAAAGCCATTAAGGCCGATCCGAATAATCCGAGGAGCTATTACCTGAATGGTCAGACCCTGATGAACACTCCGGAGGCATACGGTGGAGGAAAGGCCGTTGCCAAAAAACTGTTTGAAAAAGCACTGGAACTTTATAAGACTTTTAAACCGGCTTCCGCATTTCATCCGGATTGGGGTAAGGAGCAGGCGGAAAAATTATTGGCAGCCTGTCAGTAATTTGAAAGGAAGGATGTTTAGGTGAAATCTTATAGTAACTTTAAACGTCAGGACCCGTGTTATCCTTTCACATTGTCCAAACAAGCTATACTGTCGGTTGGATTACCGGCAGTATAGTTGTTTCAGGCATACATGGCAGGATCGCTCAAAATCATTCAAAACACAATTACGAAAATTATGTCAGCGTCAAATCAACCACCCAAAGCCGATATGGGTTTTTCGCCGGAAGAAAGTATCTCACTGATACAATCCATGATCACTCAGGCAAGAGGTACTGTTGCTGACAACAGTTTTTATCTATTATTCTGGGGCTGGCTGGTTTTTTTGTGTTGCCTTGCAGAGTTCGCGTTAAAGGTATTATTGCAATACCCCAACCATTCGGTGGTGTGGTGGTCCATGCCCGTGGGAGGAGTTGTTACCGCCATCTATAGTTTCCGCCAGTCCAGGAAGTTGAGGGTGCTTTCCTTTGTTGACCAGGCTTTGGATTTTCTATGGGCAGGTATCGGTATTGCATTCGGTTTGCTGGTGTATATAAATATTGCTTCCAATGCCTGGACAAATGCCTTCACCTATTACATCCTTTTGTATGCAATCGGTACATTTGTAACCGGCAGGTTGTTACGGTTCAAACCCCTGATGATCGGCGGATTACTCAATTTCATCCTGGCAGGAGTATGTGTGCATTTCAGTTATGATTACCAGTTACTGATCGCCAGTCTGGCTTTGCTGATCAGTTATATTATTCCCGGGCATTTATTGCGTAACCGATACCGCCAAAACAGATAAGACATGGAAGAAAAAAAAGTAATGACGGAATCAGAAAGCCTTGCCCTGATCGCAGATATGATCCAAAGGGCTAAGCATACCTATTATGAAACCGGTGTGGGTCCTATTTTGTGGGGTACCGTAGTTTCCATTGCATCCTGCATGACCTATCTGCAAAAGGAATATCATTTCAGTATCGGTTTCGATATCTGGATTATTGTTTTGATTGCGATTATCCCCCAGATTCTGATCAGCATCCGGGAAAAGAGGATGCATGGAGTTAAGAAACATGAGGATGATGCCTTGAACGCGGTTTGGGTAACTTATGCCATTTCTATATTCGGATTGATCATATACCAGAATATCATTCCCGAGGCTACGGTTCAACTGAATGCACAGGAGGGCTGGGTCATGATGCGGCATTATACCAACCTGCAGCATCCGGATGAAATGATCCGCCCATTCGCGCCAAGCATCTATTCCTTGTTTATTCTGTTGTATGCCTTCCCTACCCTGGTAACGGGGATCGTAAAAAAATTCAGACCCATGCTGGCAGGTGCAGGAATAGCTTATGTGTTATTTATCGTATCCTGTTATACCGCTTCAAAATACGATATGCTACTGGGTAGTGTATCAGCCATCTGCTGCTGGTTAATCCCCGGAATCATTCTTCGCAGAAAGTATCTGGCTCAAAAGTCTGCTGCCCATGTTTAAAGAACTGGATCCTATATTACATTCTCAATTGCGATTGGCTGTCATGAGTCTTTTGATCGGCGTAAAGGAGGCAGATTTTACCTTTATCCGCGAAAAAACGAATGCCACTGCCGGAAACCTGAGTGTTCAGGTACAGAAGTTGAAGGACGCCGGTTATATTGAAGTTACCAAACAGTTCAAAGACAATTATCCCCAGACAACCTGCAAAATCACGGCAACTGGAATCGAGGCTTTTGATGCCTATGTGAAGGCTTTACAGCAGTATTTGCAGGCCGGGAGCAGTTAGAAAGAAAACATCCGCGAATTCATTCCGGTTATCTCCCCGATCCCTATGAAATGTGAAAACTCCGGGTTTCCACAGCAAAATTGAACCACTTGCCTACCTTTGCTGTTATAGAGTTCTCATGCAAGCAATTCTCCAGGTACATCATCTGACCAAGCAATTCAAGAATCTCACCGCTGTCCAGGATCTTTCCTTTTCTGTATACGAAGGGGATGTATATGGATTTCTGGGACAGAACGGAGCCGGGAAAAGCACAACGATCCGTATGTTGCTGACCCTTATCAAGCCTACCGAGGGCCGGATTGAAATATTCGGAGAAGACCTGCCCACCCACCGAAACAGCATCTTGCGAAGGGTGGGTGCCGTTATTGAAAAACCGGATGTCTATAAATACCTGTCCGCTTTTGAAAACCTGAAATTGTTTGCCAGACTGAGCGGTGTTAAGCTGAGCGACCAGGCATTACTGGAACAATTGGATAAAGTAGGTCTGGCCAACCGTGCAAAAGATACCGTCAAAACATTTTCACAGGGCATGAAACAAAGACTTGGCATTGCCATTGCATTGGTACATGACCCCAAACTGATCATCCTGGATGAGCCGACCAATGGGTTGGATCCACAGGGAATTGCAGACATCAGAAACCTGATACTTCACCTGAGCCGGGATCTGAAAAAGACCCTGATCGTATCCTCGCACCTGCTCAATGAGATCGAACAGGTAGCCACCCGTGTCCTCATCATCGACAAGGGTAAAAAGATTATCGAAGGGAATGCTGCGGAATTATTTGATCCTGCGCAGACCCTTGTCGCTTTACAGACCCTGGATAACGACCTGTCTTTTGCCAGGCTGCAGGAAAGCCGATGGAAAAACCAATTAATAAAAAGGGATGATTCAGCCATTCTGATAAAAATAGACAGGTTGCAGATTCCTGAACTACATAAAGACCTGGCTGCTCTCGATATTCCTTTGTTATCGATGCAACCCCGACATTCTCTGGAAGATTATTTTTTACAAGTAACATCAGGCAACCAACATGTGGACACTTATTCAAATTGAACTTTTTAAAATTTTCCGCAGACCCAGGACCTATATAGCTTTTGTAGCGGTTGCCGGTTTGATCGGAATCATCCAGTTCGGTCTTAAACTTGACGGGGATTCCTATGTGGATTTCATGATGCGGGATATTACTTCATCGATCACGGTTGAAGGAAAGATTCTGAATGGTTACCAGGTTTGCTATATCGTATTGCAGATATTGTTGGTTCATGTACCTCTACTGATCGCCCTGGTTGCTGCTGATATGGTTTCGGGTGAAGCCAATATGGGAACCTTGCGGATCATGCTTACCAAACCGATCAGCCGGACAAAGTTTTTGCTGGCGAAATTTATTGCGGCGCTTGTATATACCCTTCTTTTACTGATCTGGCTGGCCATACTTGCCTTGTTTCTGAACATGATCCTGTTTGGAACGGATGATCTGTTTTTGCTCAAATCCCAATATGTGGTATTGCTGAAAAAGAATGATGTGTTCTGGCGCTATCTATGGGCATTCGGTTTTGCAGCCCTGGCCATGACAACAGTGGCTTCGCTGGGTTTTCTGTTTTCCTTATTTGCCGAAAACTCGATCGGCCCCATCGTAGCTACCATGAGTGTGATCATTTTCTTTACGATCCTCAGTACCCTGAATATTCCTGTATTCAATAGGATCAAACCCTTTCTGTTTACCACGCATATGATAGGTTGGAAGGAATTCTTTGATATCAAGGTGAATGCGGCAAATGAAGCCATTGTGGGCAGCATTCAAAACCCGCAGAAAATCATTGATTCCGCCGCTGTTCTCTTATTGCATATTGT
>JAGWTX010000165.1 GCA_028875955.1 Bacteroidota bacterium
ACAATGGGTAGAGCCAAATTACCTCGTAAGAGTACCACCATCGACATGACGGCGATGTGTGATGTGGCCTTTCTGTTGTTGTCATTCTTTATCTTGACCACCAAGTTCAAGCCCTCTGAGGCGATTGCGGTGGTTACCCCCAAATCGGTGGCAGCCAAAGTGGCTCCCGAGAAGGATATCGTGGAGATAATCATTGACAAGGACGGTAAGGTGTTTCTTACCTTGGATGACAAAGAAGTGAAAGATCATATAGTAAGTTCTCTGAATGCGACCAAGAAACTGGGACTGGATGCGAAAGCTTTTAACAATGCCCTTTTCTTTGGTGCCCCTTTCAGTGGCATGGCGTCCTTCCTGTCCATTCCGGAAGATCAGCGTAAAGGAAATCTTTTACCAGGTATCCCTGTAAAAGACTCCCTCAATAATGAGCTGACCACCTGGATGACGGAAATCAGAAGTGCCTATGCCGACCTGAACAAGAAGCCGAATATCCTGGTGAAAGGAGATAACCTTGCGAAGTATCCGGCTTTCAAGAGTGTGGTAACCGCATTCAAGAAAAACGACTTCCTGAAATTCCAGCTGGTGACCAATCCGGAAAGCATCCCGGTAGGAACAGAACTCTGGAAGAGCGCGCAGAGTGGCGTGAAGCGGGAAGAGTAAATTAATTTCAAACGAAAACTAAATTCTACCGACATGGCAGAAATGGATACCTCGAGTGGCGGTGGCCATAAAAAAGGCCCCGGGGTCAAGAAAGGGAAGAAACTATCAACCCGAGTTGACCTGACGCCCATGGTGGACCTGGGCTTCCTGCTCATAACCTTTTTTATTTTCACAACGACCATGAGCCAGGCAACCGCTATGCGTTTGATCCTGCCTCAGGACACAGATAAACCGGAAGAGCAAAACAAGGCCAAGCAGTCGGGTGTTATCACCATCCTTTTGGGAAAAGACAACAATGTCTTTTACTATGAAGGGGAACTGGCACCGAATGCTTCCAACTGGACTTCTTCCAATTTTAAAGATATCCGTGATGTTTTGATCAGAAAAAAGAACAGCGTGGCAGATGTCAAGGATTTTGTGGTGATCATAAAACCCTCCGATCAGTGCACGTATAAAAACGTGGTGGATATTTTAGATGAGATGACCATCAATGTGTGTAAAAAATATGCATTGGTAGACATCAGCCCTGTTGAGGCGCAATTGGTGGAAAAGTCTGACAACCAGACGGCTTCCAATTAAAATATTGCTATGGAATTTTTCATCAAACGAATCTAATTACAAAAGATTTTTAACATGGATATAAACAAAATATTATCCGCTGATATTCTGGATATCCTTTTCGACGGAAGGAATAAGGAATATGGCGCATATGACCTCCGTAAATCCTACCGGAAGCGGATCAGGTATGCCCTTATCGGTATGATCCTGGTTTGCCTGCTCATGGTAGTCGGGGCACTGGTTGCGAACTCCGATAAAAAGAGTAAGCAGCAAATCGTGGTGGCGGATATGACACTGGAAAATGTGGACCAGCAGAAACAGCCCGAACCACCCCCTCCACCCCCTCCGCCGAAAATGGAACCTCCGAAAGTGGAAATAGCCAAATTCACCCCTCCCAAGATCGTGAAGGATGAAGAGGTAAAACCAGAAGAAGAGATCAAAGAGGTAGAGAAACTGGAAGATACCAAGATCGGTACCATCAATCAGGAAGGTGCCAAAGACGAAGGTATTATTGCACCACCCGTTGAAAAATCAACCGGTGTGGTAGCGGCCCCGAAAGTGGAAGAAGACTATGATAAAGTATTTACCGTAGTACAGATCCCCGCTGAATTTCCCGGTGGCTTGCCGCAATGGACCAAATATCTTGAGCGCAACCTGAACAGGGACCTGCCCGTTGACAATGGTGCACCTCCCGGAAAATACACAGTAGTGGTTTCCTTTATCGTAAGTAAAACAGGAGATATCAGTGACGTACAGGCGCTGAATGACCCCGGATACGGTACAAAGGCAGAAGCGATCCGTGTAATCCAGAAAGGACCCAAATGGAAACCTGCGGTACAGAACGGAAGAAACGTAATCTACCGTCACAAACAAAGCATCACCTTCGTTGTCTCTGAAGAATAAGTATTCCAGGAGAAAAATAAATCTGATCCCTGCAAATTTATTTGCGGGGATTTTTTTTGTCCATTATCTATTTATAGTCTCCCGCTATTCGCGGGATCTACGCTTCGCTCCGATTTAATCTTTGGGTGATGATACTTAAAAAAAATTCTAATCACAACTACTAACAATAATAAGTAAACCAACTCCAAACCCCAAACCCCAAACTCCAAACTCCAAACCCTCTCTATGGATTTCCCTGCAAAATGTATCTCATTAGAAACCCTTTGCCATGGAAAAGTCAAAACTGCTTTCCGCCGATCTCCTCGATATCCTATTTGAGGGTCGTAATAAAAACTATGGTGCTTATGATCTGCGAAAGACCTACCGCAAACGGATCCGGCTGGCCATGGGCGGTATGTTGCTGGTCTGTTTGCTGATGGTGGCCGCTACCCTGATTGCGAATTCGGATGGGAAATCCAAACGCGTTGTGGAAGTAGCGGATGTACAACTGGAAAACCTGTCTGAAAAACAACCGGATCCACCGCCGGTGATCCCTCCGAAAGTGGAACTGCCCAAACTCGCCAGTATCCAATATACCATTCCGAAAATCGTGCAGGATAATGAAGTGAAAGAAGAGAATGAGATCAAGGAAGTGGAGAAAATGGAAGACACAAAAATCGGTAAGATCAACCAGGATGGTGCAAAGGATGATGGATTCATCGCACCGCCCGTTGAAAAATCAACCGGTATCGGAACCCTCAAAAAAGCGGAAGTGGATATCGATCATATTTTTACCAGCGTTGAAATTCCTGCTGAATTTGAAGGGGGACTGGCAGCCTGGAAAAAATTCCTGGAGAGAAACCTGAACAATGATCTTCCTGCCGAAAACGGGGCGCCTCCGGCCGATTATACGGTAACCATTTCTTTTGTTGTGGACAGGTCTGGTCATATCAGTGATGTAAGGGCAGAGAATGATCCGGGTTATGGAACAAAAGAGGAAGCTCTCCGCGTCATACAAAAAGCCCCCGTCTGGAAACCCGCCATGCAAAACGGCATCACCGTTCTCTACCGGCACAAGCAGAAGATCACGTTCCGGGTTGGGGAGTAGGAGTGGGTTTGGTGTTTGGGGTTTGGGGTTTGGGGTTGTGATAGTCTGTGGTCAGTAGTTTGTAGTGGGTTGAGTTGAAAATAAATGCATAAATCAATAATCGTATCGTGTTTTGATAAATTTCTGTCTATTCAAAAAAACCCCAAACCCCAAACACCAAACCCCAAACCCGATTATCCCTCCATTGTTCTATTTTTGCTGTTTAAGCAAAAACTATGGCTGGACAACTCAGTGGTTGGGATGATACGATCGTGGCTTTGGCTACACCGCCGGGTATCGGGGCCATTGGTGTGATCAGGGTGAGCGGTGCCAGGACATTTGAGATCATGAATGCCCTGTTCCCATCCAAAGACCTGAACCAGCTGGCTTCCCATACCCTGCAGGTGGGTTTATTGAAACAGGGAGATCAGGTCCTGGATGAAGTGGTGCTTGCCTTATTCAAGGGGCCGAGGTCTTATACCGGTGAAGATGTGATCGAGATCAGCAGTCATGGTTCTCCTTTTATCCAGGAAAATATTATTCAGGCAATTTGTTCCTTAGGCGCCAGGATGGCGAAACCGGGTGAATTTACCCAGCGGGCTTTTTTAAACGGGAAACTGGATCTGGCACAGGCGGAAGCCGTGGCAGACCTGATTGCCAGCAATACCGAAGCCAGCCGGAAAGCGGCCCTGCATACGATGCGCGGGGGTTTTTCCCATGACTTATCTGCACTGCGTGAACAACTGATCTGTTTTTCCGCCATGATCGAACTGGAACTGGATTTTTCGCAGGAAGATGTACAGTTTGCGGATCGATCGCAACTGCAAAACCTGATCCATCAACTCCGGACATCCACCGAACAACTGATCAGTTCTTTTCAACTGGGCAATGTGATCAAAAACGGCGTGCAGGTGGCCATCATCGGGAAACCCAATGCCGGAAAATCCACCCTGCTGAATACGCTGCTGAATGAGAACCGTGCCATTGTTAGTGATATTGCCGGAACCACAAGGGATACGATTGAAGAGGTATTGAACATCAAAGGTGTCTTGTTCCGTTTGATTGATACCGCCGGTATCCGCGAACATACACAGGACCTGATCGAAAGCATCGGTGTGGCAAAGAGCATGGAAAAAATGCGTGCGGCAAATGTGGTCATCTATCTGTTTGATGTGAATGAGATGGAAGAAGACCTTTTACAGGAAGTGGTTGCGAATTTCAACGCAGAAAAAATCCCCTATCTCTTAGTGGGCAACAAAGCCGAAGGAGACCTCCGGGCCTACCAGCAAAGATTTGCCTCCTTCCCGGACCTGTTTTACATATCTGCAAAACAGGGTTTGCGGATCGATGCATTGAAAGAAGCCCTGGTTGCCAAAACCATCGGCGGTGAGATCAATACGGAGTCTACTATCGTTACCAATGCCCGGCATTTTGAAGCCCTGCAAAAACTGGGCAAGGCACTGGCAGAAGTGCAGCAGGGTCTCGACGATCATATCTCCGGCGACCTGCTGGCACTCGATATCCGCCAATGCCTGCATTACCTGGGCACCATTACAGGCCAGATCACACATGAGGATCAGCTGGATTATATCTTTTCAAAGTTTTGTATCGGGAAGTGACGAGCGTTAGCGACGAATCCCGCCAGCGGCGGGATGAACAGAAATGCCAGCCGTCATTCCGACGAAGGAGGAATCTCCCGCATTTAGTGCAATACGCTCATTCTCAGCAGTTTTCATTTGCCTTTCTTTGCCTTTTCCTGCCTTTAGTAGCCAGATCTTCGAGACTATTCTGTTACTACTTTTTTATGGAACCTGATTTGGGAAATGAGGGATCACGCCTAGGCGTGATGGGTAACTATGATACACAACGATACGCATAGTGATACGTTTGATACGAATACTATGAGTGTTATGAATGATATGGTTGCGTTTGTGAATAAAACATACTGATAGATATTATTTTTTGTATATTAAAAAGGGTACTACGTTTTTTTTGGACTAAAATTTCATTTTATGAATAAGAATGCTGCTTTCCTTATGATTTCTGTATCATTTGGTTTTTTATCATGCTCATCTAAGCCAAACATAGAGACTCGAGTTAAAAAATTTATGAAAGACTCAGTCGTAAATACTTTTAACGATCCATCTTCATATGAATTTGTTTCTATGACCGTAGACACATTCAAATTGAAAGATTATATATCAAATACCAGATTAATATATGGCGATACAACACATTTTGATAGTATTAAAGCGAAAAATGAGTTGGCTAGAGCTGCCGAACTTGAAAAGCGAAATATTGATAGTATTATAAATTATCAGATAAAGGTAAAGTATAGAGGTAAAAATGCTATGGGAGCTCTTACACTAAACGAAATAAATTTAATCTTCGATCCGTTAACCGATAAATTAGTAAAATCTGAATTTGATAATTAAAGTCTTTATATGTTTAACTTTTTTAAGAAAAAGAATATTCCCAAAAAGGAAGAGCAAGAGGCTCACTCCATTAAAATTATGTATTCATATGACTGGAAGGATGATATTCCGGAAAATGAAAGAGATACGCCGGAGCACCCTTGTAGACCTTTTTGTAAAAAATTATTGGAATTGTCAAAGGATAGATTGTTTTCAAGACAGGATATAAACGCTATCTCAATTCGTGTTGGATATTCTGTTTGGGAACTGAAAGGTGGTGAAGATTGTAGACATCAATGGGTCAGTCATTTTGTAAAAAAGTAGGTTTAAATAAACTGAAACCATCTCAT
>JAGWTX010000166.1 GCA_028875955.1 Bacteroidota bacterium
TCCATTATTCGATAAAATTCTTCAAAAGTTTGAAAAATATTTTGTTCAAAATAATATGATCATTGTGTATCCCCAGCAACAACCTTCCAATGTCCATTTAGACCCTTACGACGATTTCACATCTGAACCCCTGGCAAAAAGTATCGAAACCATCGAACAAATCGGTAAAAGTTTGAGCACACTATTTAAGAAGACATAAAACCATAAAGCCTGCTTGCATACAGTACGGATACGGTAAATAGAACCTGTAGTATGCAACTGGAAAACATTTGGATAAATGCAGGAAAATACTGGTTAGCGCGCGAAAATTCTATTGAGATTCCAGTATTTTCTTATAATTTATTACCATCGGCAATCATGGTGACAGATGAAAAAATGCAGTCTTTTTTTATAAAACGGATTCAATTTAGGATTCTAAATGAAAACAAATATTTCCGGGCATATTGGTTTTAAGAATCTGTAGTTTTCCAATACCGGGGTGGAAACGTAACTTTACAGATGCAGCTTCCTGAAATAGTTTTAAAAGCCCTTGCATCCAAAGGGATCTCTTCCCTCAATCCCATGCAGGAAACTGCCATGGAAACCATCCTTGCACAGCCTGAAACCCTGCTGCTGGCCCCCACGGGTTCGGGTAAAACACTGGCTTTTCTTTTACCCGTATGGCAGATGCTGAATAAGGAGGAGAAAAGAGTACAATGCCTGGTACTGACCCCTTCCAGGGAACTGGCCATCCAGATAGAAAATGTTTGGAAACAGCTGGCTACCGGTTTCAAAATAAGTTGTTGCTATGGGGGGCATGATATGCCAACCGAAATACAGAACCTGGCAGAACCTCCTGCTATCTTGGTAGGCACACCCGGCAGGATCGCAGATCATATCAAAAGGGCCACTTTTTCAAGAGAAGCTTTACAGGTATTTATCCTGGATGAGTTCGACAAATCGCTGGCACTGGGTTTTGAGGAAGACATGTCTTATATTTTTTCATCCCTGCCCGGGCAGTTTAAAAAAATTTTTGTTTCAGCCACATCCAGTGTGCCGATTCCTTCATTTGCCGGAGTAGGTGATAACCTGCAGGTGTTGGATTTTTTAACGGGGAAAAAATCAGAACAGGAACTTCAGTTGCTGACAGTCTTTTCTGAAGAAAAAGACAAAGTAAACCGGCTGGCTGAGCTCTTATCCTATATCAATCATGAACCCGCCCTTATTTTTTGCAACCACAGGGATGCGGTGGAAAGAACTGCGGGTTTGCTGAAAGAGAAAGGTATCGAATGTGCCGCATTTCATGGAGGCATGGAGCAGATGCAGCGCGAGCAGACCCTGATCCAGTTCAGGAACGGTAGTGTCCGGTTTCTGATCGCGACCGATCTGGCGGCCAGGGGGCTGGATATCCCGGAGATGAACCATGTGATCCATTATCATCTACCTTCCACTGAAGCGGAATTCATACACCGGAACGGGCGAACAGCCAGGATGCATGCCACAGGTACCGCTTATTTGTTGGTGTCAAGAGGAGAGGAGCTGCCCTATTACCTGCCACAACTACCGGAAGAACAAAAGATCCCGGTTGGTTTAGCCTTGCCCAAACCATCAGAGTGGGTAACCATCTATATCAACGGAGGGAAAAAGGACAAACTGAACAAAGTGGATATTGTGGGTTTTTTCACACAGAAAGGCGGTCTGCAGAAAGAAGAGATCGGACTGATCATCGTAAAAGACAGGAATGCTTTTGCAGCAGTCAGGAAAAACAAGGTAAAATCCCTGCTGGCGCTGGTCATGAACGAAAAAATAAAAGGCACCAAATATAAGATCGTGGTTGCCCGATAATGCGTAACTTCAGGGATCAGATTGAATGCCATGCCCTTTCACCGGAACTTCACCTACTTCATCGATAAACGCATCTGGAAATACTATTTCCTCATGCTCTCCCTCCAGCTCTCTAAATAAAAACACTGCCCTTCTTTAGAAGGATATTTATTGTCAAAAGGTCCAGCAACTGAATTATAGTATTCTCATCCTGTTGTCAAACCCTAAACAATCAACAAACAACAACCCCAAATCTCAGCGTAGCGAAGATCCCGCGAAAACGGAACCCCAAACTCCAAACCCCAAACCCCAAACCTTCCTCCATGCCCCACTACCATACTCTAGGAAACATTCCACACAAACGTCATACACAATTCCGCCAGCCGGATGGCAGTTTATATGCGGAACAATTGTTTTCCACCGAAGGATTCAGCAATGACTATTCCTTGTTGTATCATATCCATCCCCCCACCCAGATCATTCGAACAGACACACCCATTGATGTGGCACCCAAACTGGCGGATGAAAAGATGTTGTCGCACAGATGCCTGGAGGGTTTTCAGATTCCTCCCGAAAAAGATTTTTTGAACAGCCGGAAGGCCGTACTGGTAAACAAGGACTGCCACATTGTGCTGGCAGCACCCCAGGAAAGCATGCACGGTTATTTTTTTAAAAACGCGGATGCGGATGAAATGATTTTTGTTCATGAGGGAACCGGCGTGTTGCTCACGCAATACGGTGAATTGAGTTTTGGATATGGTGATTACCTGGTGATACCCCGGGGAACGATCTATCAGATCCATTTTACCGAAACGCAGAACCGCCTGTTCATCGTGGAAAGCTTCAGCCCGATCCGTTATCCCCGAAAATACCTGAGCAAATACGGACAGTTACTGGAACATGCTCCTTTTTGTGAAAGGGATATCCGTACACCAGCGAACCTGGTTGCCATAGATACCCCCGGTGATTTTCTGATCAGGACAAAAAAGCAGGGTGTTTTATACGGACTGCATTATGCGCACCACCCCTTTGATGTGGTGGGATGGGATGGATGCTGTTATCCCTTTGCCTTCAGCATACACGATTTCGAACCTGTCACCGGAAGGGTTCATCAGCCGCCACCGGTGCACCAGACTTTTGAAGCCAACAATTTTGTGGTCTGTAGTTTTTGTCCCCGTTTGTATGACTACCACCCGGAAGCCATACCGGCACCTTATAACCACAGCAATATTGACAGTGATGAAGTATTGTATTATGTAGATGGCGATTTCATGAGTCGTAAAAACGTTACCCGTGGCATGATTACGCTGCACCCCGCAGGCATCCCGCATGGCCCGCATCCCGGAGCCGTGGAAA
Organism: Bacteroidota bacterium; assembly: GCA_028875955.1. Classification (GTDB taxonomy): domain Bacteria; phylum Bacteroidota; class Bacteroidia; order Chitinophagales; family Chitinophagaceae; genus Sediminibacterium. The sequence continues at coordinate 3,160 of JAGWTX010000166.1, forward strand.
AAAGTATCGGCAAAAAAGAGACCCTGGAGCTGGCAGTCATGGTGGATACCTTTCATCCGCTTCAGTTAACAGAGGAAGCTTTGCGGATCGAAAATCCCGGTTACACCATGAGTTGGGCTGAATAGAATAGGTGGGGCATGAATGCGACCTGATCCCAAGAACTTTTTTCGGTATTTTATCTTCTTCAAAAAATATCTTAACTTCTCAACCTAAATTATTGCCATATGATAAAATTCAGCGACATCAGAATCGGAGACTATTTACGTGCAGAATACGAAGGAAAAATGTGGGAAGGGGAAGTGGTCAATTTAAACGGAGATGAAAAACAGGTTTGTGTTCAAACCGATGTTCAGGAATTCTGGTTTGAGCCGGAACACCTGTTTCCTATTGAATTATCCGAAGAAGCTTTACTGAACCTTAAGTTTACAAAGCAGCTTCAGGATGACGGATCTGTAAAATACCTGAAAGGGTCCTTCCGGATTGTAACCCCCAAAGCGGGTGATTTTTCACATTTTGAAATGTGGTACCGCGAAGACAGGAGACATAACCCGGATGTCCATTATATTCACCAATTGCAAAACCAGTACCTGGATATGACCAAGATACACCTGACAGATGAAGCGATGTAATCAACTGCAGATGGATTCAGTTTTCAGTTGTCAGATGACACCAGGTGTTTTCATCGGGCTTCCGGTTCACGAAAACAGGTTCATCCCATTGTATCATAAATGAATAGCATGAAAAAACAAATAACAGCGCTGGCAATGCTGATCTCAACGGCAGGAATGTCGCAGACCGGCCAGGAATTTCAGATCCAGGGTAGTTTTCAACAGCTTAGCTATCCCGTTCAGAAGATCTATTTATCCTACCGCAGTGGTGAAAAGAATATCACCGATAGCCTCGTGCCGGAAAACAATACCTACCATTTTAAAGGTACGCTTTCAGAACCCACACTTGGGTATTTGCGCGTAAAGTACCAGCCAGATGAATCCGGGAAACCCAGGAAATTTGAAAGTAACCGGGATTTTGTTTCCCTGTTCTTATCACCGGAAAAAATACAGGTAAGTGCTATGGATTCTTTCAGCAATCAAACAATAACCGGTGCGGGTTTGCAAAAGGAATTTGAATACCTGACCTCGCTGTTAAAACCGGTTAACGATCAGATGAAAGCAGCTTCCGATGCTTATGTGAAAGCCAATGCGGCCAAAGACGAACCCGCCAGAAAAATGGCAGAGAATACACTGGATTCGCTGGACAATGTATCCAGGGAAGTATATGGCGATTATGTCAAAAGTCATATTCAGTCACCCATCGCCTTTTATGCCTTATCCCGGTTTGCGGGTTGGGATATCCATGTAGACCAGGTAGAACCGCTTTTTGAAAAACTACCGGCTGCGGAAAAGGACTATTCTTCCATGAAAGCATTGGCAGCCAATATCGCCATTGCCAAAAAGACAGGGATCGGGTCGCTGGCGATGGATTTTACACAGAACGATACGCTGGGCAAACCGGTAACCCTTTCTTCCTTCAGGGGCAAATATGTATTGATCGATTTCTGGGCGAGTTGGTGCGGTCCCTGCAGAAGGGAAAACCCGAATGTGGTAAAAGCCTTCCAGGCATTCAAAGACAAAGGGTTTCATATTATTGGGGTGAGCCTGGATCAGCCGGGTGCAAAAAACAGATGGCTGGATGCGATCCACAAGGATAACCTGACATGGACACATGTTTCGGACCTGAAATACTGGGGAAATGAAGTTGCCCGTGAATATGGCATCCAGGCGATTCCCCAGAATTTCTTACTCGATCCGGATGGAAAAATCATTGCCAAGAATTTAAATGGCGAGGAACTGCAGAAAAAACTGGCAACCTTGTTATAAATCCCGGATTTTTATTTCTCCAAAGCCGCAAATACCCCGATGAACTGATCTGGTATTTGCGGCTTTGTTTTGAATTACAAACCCAAAGCCCTGTTTTCCGTAACTTCCGGATTCATTTATCAGCATGAAGCGTTTTATTGGCTGGGTATTCTTTTTGGCGGTCTCAGTCCTGGCAAGGGCACAGCAATTTGGCGGGAATCCCGCTTCTGTCAAATGGCAGCAAATCAATACGGATACGGCAAGGATCATTTTCCCGGTGGAATACCGTTCCAATGCGGAAAGGATCGCATCCATCATACATAAGATGCAGCAGAACCAGACATCCCAGGTGGGATCGCATTTGCGTAAGGTGAATATCGTGGTTCAGAACCAAAGCCTGGTATCCAATGGTTATGTGGGTCTGGCCCCGTTTAGAAGCGAGTTGTACATCAATCCCCCGCAGAATGCGTTTACCCTGGGTGCGGTGAACTGGTCGGATATGCTGGCCGTGCATGAATACAGGCATGTGCAGCAATTCAACAATTACCGGAAAGGGCTTTCCAAAATCGCTTCTTTTCTTTTCGGGGAACAGGGTCAGTTGCTTGCCAACGCATTATCCGTTCCCGACTGGTTTTTTGAAGGCGATGCCGTGTACAATGAAACACGCTTAACGCCACAGGGCAGGGGAACACTTCCCTCTTTTCTAGCTGCCTATCAATCCCTGTATCTTTCCGGTAAAAAATATTCCTACCAAACCTTGCGCAATGGATCCTATCGAAATTATATCCCCGATCATTATGCGCTGGGTTATCTCCTGGTTGCCTATGGAAGAAAAAAGTATGGCGACGGGATCTGGGAAAAGATAACCGATGCGGCTGTCCGTTTTCG
>JAGWTX010000167.1 GCA_028875955.1 Bacteroidota bacterium
ACAGCCAGGCAAACAGCAAAGGGCCTACAAAATAGTTGAGGAATATCTTGAGTTTTTTATTCAGAATACCAATTTTTATGCCCTGCAAAGAACGGCTATCAGCGTGAGACTGAAAAGGGTCCTCTCTGAATCCCCGACAGAATTCCCAATCAACCCCACCTGGTTACCCCGAAAGCCAACCCGGTAAAAGAAAGGGGCTTCTCCTGATACAGGTTTCTTCCTGTCAACTGCCGGACAGGTTTCTTCCCCAAACTCCGTATTTTCACTTATGGTGACAAAGGAAGAGATCATATTGGGAATAGACCCGGGCACGCAATTGATGGGTTTTGCCTTACTGCGTGTCAGACAACATCAACCACAGGTTATCCTGATGGATGTTTTACAATTGACCAAAGAAAAGGATATCTATGCTCGTCTGAACATGATACATTCAAAAGTATGCGAACTGATCAAATTGTATAAACCCTCCACTTTTGCGATCGAAGCGCCCTTTTTTGGGAAGAATGTGCAGAGCATGCTAAAACTGGGAAGAGCACAGGGGGTAGCCATTGCTGCCGCCATGCAAGCCGGTTTACTGGTTACAGAATATTCCCCAAAAAAAGTAAAACAATCGATCACCGGAAACGGGAATGCCGACAAGGACCAGGTATGGAAGATGCTGCAGCACACTTTGCAGATCGAGGAAAAACCCCAATATTTTGATGCCACGGATGCACTCGCCGTTGCGCTTTGCCATCACTACCAGAAACATTCTCCGCTAACGCAAAATAAAGCAGTGAAGACCGTCAAAGGCTGGGGGGCTTTTATTGCCAATAACCCGGGAAGGGTAAGTGGCAGTGACAAATCGAAAACAAAAAAAGGATAGTCCGGAATCTCCTCATTGTATCTGATAGCCGATCAGTATTTTTTACATTTCACGCAGAATCATGTGCTGTACCTCTTTCAGCTCATCTGCAGATAAGGTCAGTTTTGACCGATTAAAATTCAGGTCATCCGCACTGTTGATGGGGATCAGATGGAGATGGGCATGCGGCACTTCCAATCCTACCACACTCATTCCGCAGCGGTTACAGGGAAATGCTTTCTCGATGGCTTTTGCAATGGGTTTGGCAAAAGCGAGTATGCCGGAAAGATAGGGTTCCGGCATATCAAAAAAATGATCGGTTTCAATTTTGGGCACCACCAATACATGACCTTTCACCAAAGGGAAAATATCCAGAAAGGCGAAAAAATATTCGTTTTCGGCAATGGTGTAGGATGGGATTTCTCCAGCAATGATTTTTGAAAAGATGGTCATCGGTTACTGTTTGGTTAAACCGTTATCTCTTCCACACGGAACTTCATGATTCCATTGGGAGCCTGAATTTCCGCAACCTCCCCTTTTACCTTACCCATTAGTCCTTTCCCGATGGGTGAACCTGCAGAGATCTTTCCCAACTTGAGATTGGCTTCCTTTTCGCCGACAATCTGGTAAGTAACTGTTTTTTTGGTTGCCATATTGGTAATCGTCACTTTGGTGAGTATGGTCACCTTACTGGTATCTATGGTACTGGTATCCACAATCTTGGCATTGGCAATCGCCCCTTCCAGCTGTTTGATCTTGGCCTCCAGCATTCCCTGCGCCTCCTTGGCTGCATCATATTCCGCATTTTCCTTCAGATCCCCTTTTTCTCTGGCTTCCGCGATCGCTCTGGAAGAAGCCGGACGATCAATGGTTTTCATCCGATGCAGTTCTTCCCGCATCTTATCGAAAGTCTCTTTTGTTACATACATATTTGCATCACTCATAATCAATCGGTTTAAAAGAGTCAAAAAAAATACAACGCCACATTTGACTGCAGCGTTGCATGTATCAAAAATAAGCAAAACGGGCAAAAAATGCCCATATTTAGTGAGTTTTTCAGGATAGGCCCGTAAAATCTATGAATTCCTGACAAGCGGATAAGGGTATCCGTTTTGAACGGGCAATTGCCGGTTCGGCTACAAGATGCCCAGTTTTTCCAGAATCACTTTGGCCATTTTATAATAAGCTTCATGACTGTATCCGGCAATATGGGGTGTGATGATCACATTGGGCTGCCGGAGAAGCCAGTCCAGGTCTGATTTTTCCTCTTCAGTATACGTGTCCAGTTTTTCGTTTTCCAAAACATCCAGTCCTGCCCCCCTTATCTTCCCTTTTTTCAGCGACCGTATCAAAGCCCCTGTATCAGTAACTTTTCCCCGGCAGGTATTGATAAAATAGGGCGTTTTTTCCAGTGAATTGAAAAAAGCATCATTCGCCATATGATGGGTATCCGCATCCAGTGGCAGGTGCAGACTGATGACCTCCGCATACCTCGCAATCTGTTCGGGACCGGCTTCCCGGATATAGTCTTTGGCAAATCCCGATTTAAACCTGTCATAGGCCATTACGGTGAGATCAAAAGGAGAAAGTAACCTGGCAAAGGAGGATCCGGTATTCCCATAGCCGTATATGCCCACTGTTTTTCCTGTCAGTTCATCCGCCCTGTTCTCATCCCGCAGCCATTTGCCTTCCCGTATTTCCTGGTTACTGCTGCTGATCCGGTTCATCAGGTTCAGCAGCATCCCCAATGCATGTTCTGCCACGGCGTTCCGGTTTCCTTCCGGACTGCTTACACACTGTATCCCTTTTGTTTTTGCAAAACCGGTATCAATCAATTCCATGCCACTTCCCAGCCTGCCGATCCATTTCAGCTGACTTGCTTTCTCAAGCATGGCCTGATCGATCACCAGACGGGTCGTCACAAAAAGACCGGTGATATCTCCAATCCTGTCGAGCAATTCCGCATAGGTGATCCCTGGTTCATGACATACTTCATAACCGCTGTTGGTAAGGGTTTCCAGCAGAAATGCATGTACTTTGGCAGTGATCAGCACTTTGGGTTTCATAGAATAAAATATTTTATCAGCACACTCAACGCATTTGAAAAGTAAGTGCGGCAAATTGATCGATCGTCAACTGTTCGGCCCGTTTGTTGAAGAGCTCATCAGCCAGGACTTCAGGGTCAAACAGGCTCTTCAGGGAATTCCGGAGCATTTTCCTCCGCTGGTTAAACGCCGCTTTTACCAGTGTAAATAGTTTCTTCTCACTGACCATTTCAGGCAGCACCTTTCTCCTTCTCAGCCGGATCACACCGCTCATTACTTTGGGTGGCGGGTTAAAACTTTCCGGAGGAACGTCAAACAGGTACTCCACTTCATAAAAAGCCTGTACCAGAACACTCAGGATTCCAAACACTTTTGATCCGGGAGGAGAAACGATCCTTTCGGCCACTTCCTTCTGAAACATACCGATCATCACCGGCACCTGGTCTTTCCAGTCCAATACCTTAAACAAAATTTGCGAGGATATGTTGTAGGGAAAATTGCCCACTACGGTAAATTGCCCTGTAAAAGGCGCATCGATATCAAGAATGCTATCGGGTATGATTTTCCCCTGCAGGGAAGGATATTCCTTTTCGAGGAATGCAATTTTCTCTTCATCCAGTTCCACTGCCCGGAAATCAATACCAGACAGGGGCAACAGATACTTGGTCAATGCTCCGCCACCGGGCCCCACTTCCAGCAGTTTGTCCAGCGGGTCTTGCTGCAAGGCCGCAACGATTCTGACACAGACCCCTTCCTCCTTCAGGAAATGCTGCCCCAATGATTTTTTTAATGTGTATTGCATTCCTGCAAAAATACAGCTTTGTACGCTGCAGGAGGGGCCCCCGCCTTTATCCTCCTGTAAAACCCATTTCCTGCACTATTCTTCTTATTTTTACGCATAAAACAAGGAAATGAGTAACGATTTGCAAAAGCCCATTATAGGATTTACCACCGGAGACCTGAACGGAATAGGAATAGAACTGATCATCAAAACACTTTCCGATCACCGGATACTTGATTTTTGCATACCCGTGGTTTTTGCGAGTAATAAATGTTTGAATTTTTACCGGAAGAGTTTACCCGATTTCAATATCACATATGCCAATACCAGGGAACTGAACCGGTTAAACCCCAAACAGGTGAATCTGGTTACCTGTTGGGAAGAAGAAGTAGCGATCACTCCCGGTCAGCTGACCGATACCGGCGGAAAATATGCATTGATCTCACTGCAACAAGCCACCGAAGCTTTACAAAAAGGCCTGATTCATGGTTTGGTTACAGCGCCCATCCATAAAAAGAATATTCAGTCGGAAGCTTTTGATTATACAGGCCATACCCCCTATTTCAAAGCGGTTTTCAATGTACCCGATGTTGTCATGCTGATGGTGGCCGAAAACATGCGGATAGGATTGGTAACCGAACATGTACCGGTTTCTGAAATCGCCCGGCATATTACCCGGGAAAACATACTGGGTAAATTAAAGATCATCCACAGTAGCCTGCAGAAGGATTTCGGAATTGACAAACCCAAAATCGCTGTTTTGGGTCTGAACCCGCATGCGGGGGATGAAGGACTGATTGGCAATGAAGAAGAAACCATCATCAAACCTGCGATAAAGGAGGCCAAACACAATATGCTGGTTTTCGGCCCCTATAGTGCGGATGCTTTTTTTGCAAGGGGTCAATATGAAAAATTCGATGCGGTTCTGGCCATGTATCACGATCAGGGTCTGATACCATTCAAATCCCTGGCACTGGGTGAAGGCACCAACTATACAGCCGGAATCCCTGCTGCAGTCAGAACCAGCCCTGACCATGGAACCGCCTTTGATATCGCCGGAAAGGGAAGAGCCGATAACAGTTCTTTTCTTTCTGCCGTATTTACCTGTGCGGAAATTATCAGAAAAAGATTGGGATATGCGGAAATGCGTCAAAACCCATTGAAGAAAATCAGTGCAAGGATGATCGCCAATGCGGTTGATGAAAGAATTGAAGAATCTGAAGCCTAAACCACCCTATGTTTCAAATTTCCAACGACCAGGTTTCCGTCACACTTTCTGCAAAAGGTGCTGAATTGCAAAGCCTTTATCTGAAAGAACCGTGCATCGAGTATATGTGGAATGCAGATCCTGCTTTCTGGTCAAAAAAGAGTCCTGTATTATTCCCCATTGTCGGGGGCCTGCGCAACAACACTTATCATTTCAAGGGTCAGGATTACCAGTTGCCCCGTCATGGTTTTGCAAGGGAAAAAACATTTTCCGTACACCAGCATTCGGATACACATATCCAGTTCACGCTTGCGTCAGACGAGGAAACCCTGCTCGTTTATCCTTTTCATTTCCTGTTTTCCGTTTCCTATAACCTGGAGAATACCGTTTTGCGTATTACGTACCGCGTAGAAAATACCGGAACCGAACCCATGTATTTTTCAGTTGGTGCACATCCGGCTTTTGCTGTTCCGCTGCTGGCACAGACAAAATATACCGACCACTACCTGAAATTCAATCATCGGGAAAATACAGGCCGGTGGCCCCTTACAAAGGATGGATTGATTGAAAACGCTCCTATCCCCTTACTGGTCAACACAAGCAACCTGCCCCTGAACAAGGAGCTGTTCTATGGAGACGCCCTGGTTTTTAAAAACCTCGCATCCACCGCCATTTCCATACTGAATAAAAAGAACAAACACGGTCTTACCGTATCCTATCCCGGTTTCCCTTATATGGGTATCTGGAGTTTTAAAAACGCTGATTTTGTCTGTATAGAACCCTGGTGCGGTATAGCAGACAGTACAGAAGCAAATGGCAGGCTGCAGGATAAGGAAGGGATCAATGCGTTAGCAGCAGATTCCGTTTTCAGCAGGAGCTGGCAGGTGACTGTTTTTTAATAAGCTTATTGGAATACTGCGTCCGGGACCCCTTTATTGATCACATAATTACTGTAACTGATTTCAACCCTGCCTCTCCGGTTCTTGATTTTTTGCGCTTCAGAAACG